>NZ_DASYZI010000140.1:0-64047 GCF_035946395.1 Actinocrinis sp. | reverse complement strand
CAGACGTCCGAGCGTACGCGGTGGGCCGGCAACGCGCACCGCGCCGATCAGACCCTGTGGCCCGACAGCGTCGCCAATCCGCGCCGGACCCAGGTCTAGCAGTACTCGGATGGTTCAGACAGCTCACCCGGTCGCCTTCACTCCACGTCGAGCCGGTCGACGACCCGGCGGGCGATGACGGACGCGCGGTACGGCCCGAGTAGTTGTAGCAGTGCGCGCAGCTTGCGGCGCGCGAGCGTCACCTCAAGTCCGTCCGCCAGGTCCGCGGCTTCGAAGACGACCTGTTCGACCAGGTCGAGTTGCCCGGCGCGGGCCGCCGCGCATGCGACCTCGGCGAGCACGACCGCGCGAACCTTGACCTGCTCGGTGCCCAGCGTGCGCATCGCCCACTCGGCGGCCTCGACGGCGGCCTGGACGTCGCCGAGCCTGCCGTGCACGTTCGCCGCTATCGCGGCCAGCCGTTTGGTGTCGAAGAACCGCAGCCAGGGCAGCGTGTCGTCGTCGGGGGTCGGCGTCGGCAGGTCGGAGCCGAGCGAGAGGGCGAGTTCGAGCTCGGACAGCGCCGCGGCGCGCTCACCCAGCGTCGCGGCCTCCTCGGCGGCCCGGCCCGCCATCCACGCGCGCGCCCGCGGGTCCCGGCCCGCGTGCGAGACCGCCGTGTGCGCCAACTGCCACGCGGTGGCCGGGTCGCCGCGCTCCGCCGCCGAATACGACAGGTACGTCAACACGCACGCCAGCAACGGGCCGTCAGCCGCGTAGCGCGCCGCCGCCAGAGACGAATCCCAGTACTGATGCGCGCTGGCCGCGTCGCCGCGGTCGAACGCGAGCCACCCGGCCAGCGCCGCCGACCGGCCGCCCACCACGGCCAGCCTGCGCCGCACCGGCTCGCGGCGGGTTCCGGCCAACAACCTGGCCACGTCGTCGATGTGCCGATTGACGGCGCCGGCGATCGTACGCGCGGCACGATGGTGTTCGAGCGCGAACAAGCGCTCGGTGTTCGTCTCGACGATGGCGATCGCCTCGTTGTCGACGTGACCGGGCCGCTCCAACGCGAAGCGCAGCCGGTCCCCCGGCTCCCCGACGACGCCCGGCAGCGGCTGCGCCGCGTGGCGGTGCAGCACGCCGCCGAGCCGCCCGGTCAGCAGCGGAGCGTCCGGCAGCGGGGCCGCCGCGCCGGAGAACCCGAGCTGTTCATATGGCGTGCGGGTCACCGCCTGCAACGCGCGCTTGTAGTTCGGGCGGCAGTCCGTATGTTCGCCCGACTCCCACTTCTGCACGAGACGTTTGTTGCAAGTATTCGGCTCGCCGAGCACGCCGCCCGCGTGCCGGACGGCAGAGGCGAACTCGCTCTGGCTCATCCGCAGGGCAAGACGGATCGCTCTGAGCGTATGGTTTGGCACGCGCTGCGCTACGGGTACTGTCACGCAGGCGACATTAGGTGCTTGAATGACCTGACGTGTTCTTAGATTAACTCTTTGGAGTTGAACACCATCCATGGGACGCCCATGACACGCCGCAACGGCGTTGGCACTGAGGGCGATGTTCCTAGCGTGCGGGTACGCGATGCCGACGTCCAGTGTTCCGGTCAGGACGCTGAGCACCGCCTGCACGGGCCTGGTCTCGATCAAGCGCAGCACCGAAGTGTGGCCGAGCGTACCCGAGTAACGGAATCCACCCACACTGAACGGCAAACTGGTCGGAGGCCGGGTCGCTGAAGCAGCCACGCCGGGCAGGGTACTGAAGCAGAGGTCGAAGGAACGTTTCCCCTGCATCAGGACCGCGACATGCTTGATGTCGCTGCTCCTTGCGTCGCCGGCTGGCGCGGCCAGCGACGTGTCAATCGGCTTGGCCTGCGCGACGGCGACGGGCGTCGGCGATGACGGCACGCCGGGAGACACTGTGATCAGGGCGCTGCTGTTCGGGTGCCTGGCCGGAATCAGCTTGCAGGCACGGGACGTGCGGGCCGCTCAGCCGCGCAGCGAGCGCATCCAGGCTTCGATCGCGTCGACGCTGCGCGGCAGGCCGCCGGACAGGTTCTCGTTGCCGTCGGCGGTGACCAGGATGTCGTCCTCGATGCGCACGCCGATGCCGCGGTACTCCTCGGGCACCGTCAAGTCGTCGCGCTGGAAGTAGAGCCCTGGCTCGACGGTCTGCACCATGCCGGGTTCGAGGACGCCGTCCACGTAGTCCTCGCAGCGGGCGTCGGCGCAGTCGTGCACGTCGAGGCCGAGCATGTGGCCGGTGCCGTGCAGGGTGTACCGGCGGTGCAGGGCGAGTTCGAGCACCCGGTCCACCGGGCCGTCCAGCAGGCCCCACTCGACCAGCCGCTCGGCCAGCACCCGTTGCGCGGCCTCGTGGAAGTCGCGGAACCGGGCGCCGGGGCGGACGGCGGCGATGCCCGCCTCCTGCGCGTCGTACACGGCCTGGTAGATCTTGCGCTGGAGCTCGGTGAACTCGCCGGAGATCGGCAGGGTGCGAGTGACGTCGGCGCTGTACAGTTCCTCGGTCTCGGCTCCGGCGTCGAGCAGCAGCAGTTCGCCGGGGCGTACCGCGCCGTCGTCGCGGATCCAGTGCAGGATCGTCGCGTTCGGCCCGGCGGCGGCGATCGAGTTGTAGCCGACGCCGTTGCCCTCGACGCGGGCGCGCCGCCAGAAGGTGCCCTCGATCCACCGCTCGGACGTGGCCACGGCCGCGGCCAGCTCGCGGACCACGTCCTCGAAACCGTGCACGGTGATCTCGCAGGCCTTGCGCAACTGCTCGATCTCCCAGTCGTCCTTGACCAGGCGCAGGCCGTGCATGAACACCTTGAGCTCTTCGTCGCGCTCGGCCGCCGGCTGCGCCTCTTCCCGGCGGACCACGTCGGCCTCGGCCAGGGCCGCGTCGAGGGGCAGGTCGTGGCCGCGCAGGATGCGGGTCGGTACGTTCGGCGCGGCGGCGATCGCCTCGGCGATGCGCGCGGCGGCCTCGCGGCTGTCCCGGATCTCCAAGCCGAGCTCGACGGCCGCCTCGGCGAGCGAGCGGCGGCGGCCGACCCACAGCTCTCCCTGGCCGTCGAGCCAGAACTCGCCGTTCTCCCGGTTCGAGCGTGGCAGCAGGTACAGCGTGGCGAGGTGGCCGCCGTCCGGCAGCGGCTCAAGCACGAGGACGCTGTTCTCGGTCTGATCGGCGGTCAGATAGGCGTAGTCGCTCGCGGCGCGGAACGTGTAGTCCAGGTCGTTCGACCGGGTCTTCAGCCGTCCCGCCGGAATGATGATCCGCTCGCCGGGGAAGGCGGCGGACACCGCCTTGCGGCGCTTGGCTGCGTAACCGGACGGCTCCGAGGGCTCCAGGTCGTGCCGTTCGGTGTCGGCCCAGCCCGAGCGCATCCCGGCCCCAAGCTCGTCAGATATACCGCCGTACAGTCCGTTCTTGCGGCCCTTGACCGGCTTGTCTGGCGTGCGTTCCTCGCTCATGGCTGGGCGCCTCCTTGGCCTGTCGTGAGAGCCGTGTACGGACCGACGGGGTCACCCGGTCCTTATCGCAGCCTAGCGGGAACGGACGCTCAGCCGCAGCCGCAGGCCCCGCCACAGCATCCGCCGCCGCTTGAGGCGGAACGGCTCACGGCGCCCTTGGCGCTCGCCAGGCCGCCGACCGCGACCATGGAGAAGAGCTTGACCGTGTCGGAGTGCCCGCTGGGGCAGTCGATCGGGGCGGAGGCCTCGCTCATCGGGCGGGTCTCCTCAAAGGTGTCGCCACAGGCGCGGCATCGGTACTCGTATCTCGGCATATCGCCAGGTTAGCGTGCAAGGCTCGGTTGAGCGAAGAGCATGTTCGTCCGAGTGTCCGAGCCCGTACTCACTACACGGCTGCCAACTGCTGCTCGACGGTCTCCAGCGGCACCCGTGAGACGCTGAACACACTGCCGTATGCGCCCTGCAAGTCGATGTCGAGGATCAGCATAGCGACGGCCACGACGACCGTGACGGCGATACCCAGGACGCTGACACCAGTTCGTAGTCCTGTTGAGTCAATCGGCTGTCGCCGTCGGTGTCGAGGAGCGCGAAGCGCAGCTGGAGCTTTCTTGCGTTGCAGGTCGGAGAGCATGGCTCCGTCGAACGACGGCGGTCGCCCGCTCGCACTGCGGTGCGTGCGAGCGGGCGACGCGCGGGCGGCTCAGCCGCTGTAGCCGTCGAAGATCTTGGTGAAGTCCAGCGGACTCTGCGAGATCTCGGAGCAGGCGGGCAGGCCGCTGGCCGAGCCGGAGCACGGCTGGTCGCGGTCCACCGACCAGAACGCCAGGCGGCCGAGGTGGTTGCCGTCCGCCCAGTTGACCAGGGCCTGCGCGTTGGCCTCGCTGAACACTTCGGCGGAGTTGTCGTTCTGCCCGATCATCGGGGTGACGCCGATGTTGGCGTAGGTGTCGCCGGACCAGTCGGCCTTGGCCTGGGTCAGCGTGCTCTGCGCGGCCTGGATGGCCTCCTGTCCCATGTCGCCGGTGAAGGACGAGCCGTAGTCCATCGCCATGACGTTGATCAGGTCGATGCGGGTGCCGTCCTGCTTGGCCAGGTTGAGGAACGCCACGCCGTCCGAAGCCAGGCCGGTGGGCAGCACCGGCAGGGTCACCGAGACCACCAGGCCGGGGTTGGCGGACTCCAGGCCGTTGATGGCCTTGAAGCGGGTGTCGTTGTTGGCGGTGTAGTCGAGCGGCGCGCCTTCGATGTCGAAGTCGATGTGGTTGATGCCCAGGTGGCTAATCACCGACTGGTAGGCGGCCTGGAGGCTGGAGACCGTGGTGCAGGTCATCGCCAGTTCGCTGCCGCCCGCGCCGCCGAAGGACACGATCGGCGTCGCGCCGTCGGACTTGGCGGTGGAGATGTCGCCGTCCATGGTCGGGTCGTTGGTGACCGGAAGCGTGTCGCCCCAGATCGGGGTGCAGCCGGAACCGATCACGAAGGCCGCGGTGTACGACTTCATGCCCGCCTTGGCCGCCGAGTACAGCATCGGCTCCTGGTTGTTCGACATGTCGACGTACGGCGCCACCTTGCCGACCGATCCGCCGACGCCGACGCCCGTGGAGGACGGACTCGGGCTCGGGCTGGCCGAATGCGACGCCGGCGGCGAGGAGGCCGGGGTCGACGGCGGAGTCGAGCCGCCGGTGCCACCCGGGCCGCTCAGCGACAGGTCGTCGGCGTAGTAGGTGGGCTGCGCGTACCAGCCGTGTACGAAGACCTGAATCGAGGTCTGCGACGCGGTGGTGGTGAACGTCACCGACAGCTGCTGGTACGAGGTGGCAGACGGCGTCCAGGTCGAGCTGCCGCCGGTCACGCCGATGTAGACGTATGAGCCCTCGACGTAACCGGACAGCGTGTAGCTGGTGTTGGCCTGCACCGACACGGTCTGCGTGCACTGCGCGTCCGCAGACGAGGTCGGCGTGCCGGAGAGCGCGTACGACCCGGAGTGCACCGGCGAGGAGACCACCGTCGCGGTGCCCGCGTCACAGGTCCAGCCGGACAGGCTGCCCGTCTCGAAGCCGGGGTTGGTCAGCAGGTTGGCGGCGGCCGACGCGGGAGCGGCGGCCAGGTACACGGCCGCCGGCAGCACGAGGGCGGCAAGCGCTGCGCCGATCGCGTAGAACTGTCTGCGCTTTAGGGCGTTGCGGAGTTGGGTGCGGGCCACGGAGGGCTCTCCTTCGGCGGGACGACGGGGCGGCCGTGCGCTGCCCCGTGCGGGGACTGCGCGTTCGTACACGCCCGGTGCGTCGCCGTAGCACCGTGCACCAACAGACAATGGTCTAGTCCAGTTGGCGCGTCAAGACCCCTTGTCCCGCTCGATGCCGCTCCCGCCGCCGAGGCGCTAGCCTGTCCCGACTCGCGATCCGGCGCGCTCAGGTCCGGACCACGGTCGAACAGGGACAAACGGCGACCAGAGGGGAACATTCGACAATGACCAGCCTTTACGACCACGTGGTCCACCCGCACATCGAGCACCGCAAGGCGCACGGCCCGATCAAGGTGGCAGACCAGCACAACACGGCCAACCCGCTCGCCCGCTTCAACACGCGGCTCGCGCTCGTCGTGACCAAGGTGGTCGGCAGCATGTGGTGCGCCTACGCGTTCGCCGCCATGGACCTGATCAGCCTTCCGGCGGCGATCCGCGGCGGCGCCTCGTCTCTGATCGCGTGGATCGCCCAGACCTTCCTACAGTTGGTGCTGCTGTCGATCATCATGGTCGGCCAGAACGTGCAGGCCGACGCGGCGGACAAGCGCTCCGAGGCGACGTATAAGGACACAGAGGCGCTGCTGCACGGCCAGGAGCAGGTCGCCGCGCACCTCGTGGCGCAGGACGTGGTCCTGCGGTCGCTCGCGGCGAAGCTGGGAGTCGAGCTGGACCAGGGCGCCTAGGAGCCCGACGGAGATCTTGAAAGCGCGCCCGGCCAGACCCGTTCCCGGGCGAACCACGGGATCGTCACGTGTACGAGCGGGCCGATGCCGACCGCGTAGACGACGGTGCCCGCGCCGACGTTGCCGCCCAGCAGCCAGCCCGCGGCGAGGACCGACAGCTCGATCCCGGTGCGCGCGACCCGGATCGAGCGGCCGCGTCTGCCGAGGCCGGTGGTCAGGCCGTCGCGCGGGCCGGCCCCGAGCCCGGCGCCGATGTAAAGGCCGGTGGCGACCGCGTTGAGGGCGACACCCGCGACGAACTCGCCCCAGCGTAGCCAGAAGGCGTGCGGCACCGGCATCACGACGAGCAGCACGTCGATCGCGACGCCGATGACGAAGATGTTCGCGACCGTGCCGACGCCCGGCGACTGCCGCAACGGAATCCACAGCAGCAGTACGACGCCGCCGATCAACATCAGCACCGTGCCGACCGGGATTCCGGTGATCCGGGCAAGGCCGGTGTGGAACACGTCCCAGGGGTCGACGCCGACCGACGGGGCGAGCATCAACGCCTCGCTGACGCCGTAGACCAGCAGGCCGAGCGTCAGCTGGACCAACCGCGCGGCGGGCTGATCGTGCGGCAGCGCGCGGCGGGCCGCGCGCCTGGCCCGGCCCCACGTACGGCCCAGCCGCCGCAGGTCGACCGGCCGGCTGATCCGGTCGGTCTGTCGCGCGGCGAACTCCCGCTCCAGCGCGTCGGTGAGTACGGTCTGGTTGATCCGCTTGGCCATCGTCGTGTCCCCTCTTGCACTCGGCTCTCTTACGCTCGGCTCTGTTGCACTCAGCCCTCTTGCACTCGGCCTCTTGCACTCGGCCCTCTTGCCGAGATTGGCCTGGCGATGCCATTCTGGTCACAGATTGGACCGGCAATCGATAGCCAATTTGAAGAAGGTGGCCTGATGTCTGGAGCGGTCGTGCCGACGGCGACAATCGGGGCGGGCCAACTCGCCGCGCGGCTCGGGCCGTGGCGCAGCGCCGACGGCGACGGGCGCGGCAAGCCGCTACAGGCCGCGCTCGCAGAGCGGATCACCGGCCTGGTGCTCGACGGCCGGCTCGCGCTGGGCACGCGGCTGCCCGCCGAGCGCACGCTGAGCACCGCGCTCGGCGTCAGCCGCACCACGGTCACCGTGGCGTACGCGCTGCTGCGCGAGTCAGGGTTCGCGGTCAGCCGGCAGGGCTCGGGCACGTACGTCTCGCTGCCGGACGGCGCGGCGGCACGCACCAGCGGCGGCTGGCAGACCGGCTGGCCGGACACCGACGTCATCGACCTGATGTGCGCGTCGCCACCCGCCCCGCTGCCGGTGTTGCAGGCGGCGCTGCGCACCGCGGCCGACCAGCTGCCGGCCTACTCCGGAGCAGGCGGCTACGCGCCGTACGGGCTCGGCGTGCTGCGCGAGGCCGTCGCGGACCACTACACCGCGCGCGGGCTGCCGACCTCGCCGGACCAGATCCTGGTCACCAACGGGTCTCAGGGCGCGATCACGATGGTGGCCCGGCTGCTGTGCCGCGCGGGAGACCGGGTTCTGGTGGAGAGCCCGACGTACCCGAACGCGCTCGACACGTTCTGGAACGCGCAGACCCGCCCGATGCCGGTGCCGCTGGAGGAGCACGGCTGGGTACCGGGCGGTTACGAGAACGCGCTCGCGCAGCTGCGGCCCCGGCTGGCGTATCTGATCCCGCACTTCCAGAACCCGACCGGGCACCTGATGGACGCCGACATGCAGGGCTCGATCGCGCGCGCGGCCCGGCGCGCCGGGTCGTGGCTGCTGGCCGACGAGACGATCACCGAGGTGGCGCTCGACGTGCCCGTGCCGCCGCCGTTCGCGACGACGATCCGGCCGGCCGACGCGGAGTCGGTGCTGGTGTGCGGCTCGATGGCCAAGTCCTTCTGGTGCGGGCTACGCATCGGCTGGCTGCGCGGCCCGGCGCGCATAGTGCACGAACTGGCCGCCGCGCGCGCCGCGATGGACCTGGCCTCGCCGATGCTCGACCAGCTGGCCGCGGCCGCCGTGCTGCGCGGCGACCAGGACTACGCGGACGGGCATCGGCGCGACTGGCGCGAGCAGCGCGCGGCGCTGATGCAGGCCGTGGGCGAGACGTTCCCGGACTGGACGTACCGGGTGCCGGAGGGCGGCCTGTCGCTGTGGATGCGGATGGACCGCGAGGACGCGACCCTGCTGGCGCAGCGTGCGCAGACGCACGGAGTGATGCTGCACGCCGGACCGCGTTTCGGCGCCGACCCGGGAACCTTCGAGCGCTACGTGCGCCTGCCCTACGTGCAGCCGCCGGAGATGCTGCACGAGGCGTTACGCAGGCTGGCGCTGGCCCGCACGGCACCGGGACCGCGCCAGGCCGCGGAGCATCGGGCCGACCTGATCGCGTAGGCGGCGCAGCAAGAATTAATAGCTTGATATATCAGTCTCCTCCCTCCTTCACCGCAACGGAGCTGCGCCGAAAGAGTGGAAGTGCCGCGGCACGGCCCTAACACAACGAGTGTGGCTACCCGTGCGTACTGGCCGCGACCGGGACCGCCTCGAAGTGGCCGCTGGCGCTCGGCATGTCAGTACTGGCGGCAGGTGTGGCACTCGCGCGCGTCGCACGGCGGTCCGGCCGCTGACGGCCCGAAATTGGTCCAGACCATACCTTGACAGAGCACAATGGTCTGGACCACAGTGCTCGATACACCCGTGCGCGATGAACCAGTGCCCGGCACACATGCACACGGCAACAGCTCTCCTCCGGTACGGCGACCCGGATCACCGCACGTTCCAGTACACGTCAGCCTTCTGCGGCATGCCGCTGTACCGATGACAAGGAGCGCTTCGTGCGTCCAGTCCTAAACAGTGCTCACCGAAGCGGTGCCCGGCCGCCGAGGCGCCTCGCCGCCGCGGCCGCCGCGCTCGCCATGACGGCCGGCGGCATGGGGCTCGTCGCGGCCCTCGCCGTGCCCGCCGGGGCGGCGACCACCAACCTGCTGGCGAACCCCGGATTCGAGTCCGGCAACCTGACCGGCTGGTCCTGCGACGCGGGCACCGGGTCCGTCGTCGGCTCGCCGGTGCACTCCGGCAGCTACGCGCTGGCCGGCGCCGCGACCAACTCGGACGACGCTCAGTGCACGCAGACCGTCTCCGTGCTCGCGAACACCAGTTACACGCTTTCCGGCTATGTCGAGGGCGCGTACGTCTACATCGGGATCACCGGCGGTACCTCCAACTGGACCCCGTCGGCGACCTCATGGCAGCAGCTTTCGACGACGTTCACCACCGGCGCGAGCCAGACCAGCGTGCAGGTGTACGTACACGGCTGGTACGCGCAGGGCACCTACTACGCCGACGACCTCGCGCTCACCGGCCCGGCAGGCACCGGCGGCTCCCCCTCGCCGTCGCCGTCCGCGACGAGCGCTTCGCCTTCGCCCTCGCCGTCGTCATCACCGAGCGCCTCGCCGTCGCCGTCCGCGTCAGTCACCTCGACCGGCGGTACCGGCTCGTTCACGCACCCGGTGTACTTCATGCCGGTCGACAACAGCCCGGCGGCGATGTCCTCGATCATCAGCGGCTCCGGAGAGACGCAGTACAACCTCGCCTTCGTGCTCGACTCCGGCGGGTGCACGCCCGCGTGGGACGGCAACTCCTCGATGCCGGTCTCCTCGGACACGGCCGTGGCGGCCGACATCAACACGATCCGCGCGGCCGGCGGCGACGTCGCGGTGTCCTTCGGCGGCTACAACGGCACCGAGCTCGGCTCGACCTGCGGCTCGGCCTCCGCGCTGGCCGGCGCGTACCAGCAGATGATCACCAAGTACAGGCTGACCCGGGTGGACTTCGACTACGAGAACACCGCGCTGGACTCGAACACCGCGGTCCGGTTCGGCGCGATCAAGATCATCGAGTCGGACAACCCGGGCCTGAAGGTCTCGCTGACCATCCCGATGACCACGGTCGGATTCCCCGGCACCGGCACCGACGAGATCAAGCAGGCGATCGCGAACGGCGCCCGGCTGGACATCGTCAACATCATGGACTTCGACACCGGCCTGACTTCGGGCACGGAGGTCGCGCAGACCGAGGCCGTCGCGAACGACGCGGCGGGACAGCTGGAGTCGATCTACGGCTGGAGTGCCGCGACGGCCTGGTCGCACATGGGCTTCCAGATCATGAACGGCCACACCGACCAGCCCTCGGAGCTGTTCACCCAGTCCGATTTCAGCACCCTGCTGGGCTTCGTGAAGGCCAACCACCCGGCCTGGTTCTCGTTCTGGTCGGTGAACCGGGACTACCAGTGCCCGGCCGGCGCGGTCGAGCCGTGGGCACCGGGTACGTGCTCGAACATCACGCAGAACCCGTACGACTTCACGAAGATCATCGTCCAGTACACCGGCTGACGGCCGGATCGCGAAGCCGTGTGCGCCTCCGGACCCCCGCAGGGGCGCACACGGCCCAGCGAGTGGACCGGCGTCCGGTCAAGGCTTGCGGCCGACGGCCCCGGCGATGCACTGCTGCACCTGGTTCAGCGGCTTGAGCCGCGGCCCGTCCGGCCACCAGTCGGCGCACAGGGTCAGGCCCGGGTCGACCAGTTCGAGCCCGTCGAACAGCTCAAGCAGTTCCGCCCGCGTGCGGAAGGTGCCCGAGCCCATCATGCTGTGCAGGAACATCTCCTCCATCTTGCGGGCCACCTCGCTGTACTGGTTCTCCGGGTCGAAGAAGTGGCTTATCGCCACGTACGAGCCGGACGGCAGCGCGTCGATGAACTCCCGCATGATCTGCGCGGGCCGCTCGCGACCGCCGTTGTAGTGGTGCAGCGTGCCCATCTGGAGGAACACCAGCGGCCTGGTGAAGTCGATCCGGTCGCGGACCTCCTCGTTGCCGAGCACCTCGCGCGGGTCGAAGATGTTCGCGGACACCAGGTGGGTCAGCTCGTTCTCCTCCAGCAGCGCGCGGCCGTGGGCGAGCACCACCGGATCGTTGTCGAGGTACACGACCGTCGCGTCCGGGTTGAGCCGCTGCACGACCTGATGCACGTTCTCCGCGGTGGGCAGGCCCGAGCCGCAGTCGAGGAACTGATCGACGCCGGTCTGCGAGGCGAGGAAACGGCAGGCGCGGATCAGGAACCCGCGATTCTCGAAGGCCAGGTCCACCGCCTCGGGGGCGGCCTTCTGCACCCCGCGCAGCACCGCCCGGTCGACCTCGTAGTTGTCCTTGCCGTTGAGGAATGCGTCGTACACTCGGGCGATACTCGCCCTGGTCGGATCGACGCCCACCGGGACGGAGGGTTCGGACGGGATGACAGTGTTCTTCGTCATATGCGGTCTCCCGGCGCATTTGCACAACCAGAAAGCTGACGGCACTTAACTTAGCGTAAGGACACGTAATAGAATCGTAAACGCGCCAAGAAGTTCGATGTGAGGAGTTCATCGCCGTGTTCGACGATCCCAAGGAGGATCAGCCGCTCGGTCCGACAGTAAGACGGCTGATTCTCGGCACTCAACTGCGCAGGCTGCGGGAGCACGCCGGGATCAGCCGGTCGTCGGCCGCGTACAGCATCCGCGGGTCGGAGTCGAAGCTGAGCCGGATGGAGAGCGGCCGGGTCGGCTTCAAGGAGCGCGACGTCGCCGACCTGCTCACCCTCTACGGCGTGATCGACGACACGGAGCGGGCGAAGGTCCTCGACCTGGTCGCGAAGTCGAACGTGCACGGCTGGTGGCACGCCTTCGGCGACCTGATGCCCAAGTGGTTCGAGGACTACGTGGGCCTGGAGGAGGCCGCCACCCAGATCAAGGCGTACGAGCTCCAGTTCGTGCCGGGGCTGCTACAGACCGAGGAGTACGCGATGGCCATCGCCAGTCGCGGCCGCCCGGAGAACGCGAACCGCGAGACGGAACGCAAAGTGCATCTGCGCATGCAGCGACAGAAGATCCTGCTCGGCAGGTCGGCGCCGAAGCTGTGGGTCGTCATCGACGAGTCGGTGCTCTACCGGCGCCTCGGCGGGCCGCGGGTGCTGCGCAAGCAGATCGACCACCTGCTGGAGATGACCACGCAGCCGCACATCTCGTTGCAGATCGTGCCCTACCAGACCAGCGGATACGGCGCGGAGGGCCCGTTCACGCTGCTGCGGTTCGCCGAGACGGAGCTCGCGGACATCGTGTACGTCGAGCACCTGGCCGGCGCGCTCTACCTGGAGAAGGCCGAGGAGGTCGAGATCTACAGCCGTGCGCTGGACCGGCTGGCCGTGGAGGCGGAGACCCCGGCGCGCAGCCGGCAGCTCCTGATGAAAGTGCGCGAGGAGATCTGATCCCCGCCCGCGGCACGTCTGCGCCGAGGCGGGCCGCTTTCTTCTTCGTCTAAGTCCCGACCTATTCTGACGCTCCGCCGGACCTGGCCTTCAGGCACCCTTTCGGCAACATTCTGATTCTCATGTCCTCGTTTGCAACCGGCTGCGGCGGTGCTACTTTGCGTTAGGCGGATGCACGTGCAAGTGACTCGTGCATACGGATCGTGCACTCGGTTGAACTGCGTATTCAGAAGACTGTGTTCAGAAGACTGTGTATTCAGAGGAGAGCGAGGGGCCATGGCAGCGCAGAACCAGAACATCGTCAACGGCATGTCGGCCGACGGGCTGGACGGCGCCGTGTGGCGCAAGAGCAGCCACAGCGGCTACAACGGCAACTGCGTCGAGGTCGCGGCGCTCGCGGACGGCGCCGTCGCGGTGCGCAACTCGCGCGACCCGCACGGCCCGGCGCTGGTCTACACCCGCGCCGAGATGGTCGCCTTCGTCGCCGGAGTCAAGGACGGCGAGTTCGACGGCATGATCTGAACCGCGTGACCTGAGCCGACATCCGAAATGCACCACGCTGCCCGGCCGTGCGGGAAACGGGCGGCATCCGTGATCCCGCCGCGCGGTCGGCGCCGCGCGGCGGGATCACGGAGCATCTTTCTCAGGCCTCTTCGAGAATGAGCGTGGTCCACACGCCGAGGTGGATGCGGTCGCCCACGCCGACCGGCACCTCGGTCTCGGCGGGCAGCGGATCCTCGGCGCCGTTGAGGCGGGTGCCGTTGGCGGAGTCGAGATCCACCACCGACCACGAGCCGTCCGCCGCGCGCAGCAACTGGGCGTGCAGGTGGGAGACCGCGGGGTCGAGCGGCGGCCCGGTCAGGTCGATCTCCACCGCGATGCCCCGGCTGACCGAGGCGCGGCCGATCCTGATCCGGTCGGCGTCCAGCACGAAGCGGCGCTCGCCGGGGTACTTCGGGAACGGGAATTCGCCCTCGACGATGTCGCCGCGCTCGATCTGCGCGTCGTAGTACGCGCGATCGGCGACGACCAGGGCCGCGAGCTGGCGCGGCGCAACGGCAGGACCAGCCTGTTCGGGCGCGGTCGACGTCCCGGGCCGGCTGCCGGAGGCCGCGAACTCGCGCTCGGCCTTCTCGAACTCGGCGTCGAAGTCGTAGTCCGGGCCGGCTTCGACGGTCTTCGCGAGCGGATCCGAGTTCTGAGCCGGTGTCTGTTTGCCCGGTGTTTGTTGGCTCAGTGTCTGCTGACCTGGTGCCTGTTGACTCAATGTCTGCTGACTCAGTGTCTGCGCGGGCCCGGATGTCACGGGCGGCGGCACGAGCTCAGCCATCTCGTAGTCGAACCCGCACTCCTCGCAGAAACGGCCGCCGCGCTCGGCTCCGCACTGCGGGCATGTGCCGCCCGCGCCTTGCGCTGCGGCCGGCACGGCCGGTGCGGCCGCGGCCGACATGGGCGCGGCCGTGACCGGCGCGCCGCCCATCAGCGCGCCGCAGGTGTCGCAGTAGTCCGCGGTCTGCGACTCATGCCCGGCGGGACACAGCGCCATCGAAAGCCACCCCGATCCTCTCGTCGCGTTCCTGCCGTCCGGCTCAGCCTTGGTTGTTGCCCTTGCCGACCCGGACGGTCTTGCTCGACCTGGTGTCCAGGGCCATCTCGTCCGCGTCGTTGACGCGCGCCTTCAGGCGCACCGTACCGGTCGCCGGGTCCTCGACGTCGACCACCTTGCGCAGCAGCTTCGTCGTCTCCTCGTTGCCCGACTCGCTCGCGAGCTGGACGGCCCGGCCGAGCTTCGCGGTGGCCGTGTCGAAGTCGCCGTTCTTGCGCGCCTCCAGGCCCTCCTGGATCGCGTCGGCCAGCTCGGCCTGCCCGGTGTAGTGCGCGACCTGCCGGTTGAGCTTCGTGGACAGCGCCGCGTCGTCGGTCCACACCGCGCGCACCAGGCCCTGGCCGAGGACCTCGGCCTGCCCGGAGGAGTCGATCGACACCAGCGAGGCGCGGCCGGCCAGCATCTCGTCGCCCACCGATCCGGCGCGCACCGCGACGCAGACGTGGTAGTCGCGCGACTCGGCGCCCCACGCGCCGGTCGGGTAGTCACCGGCCAGCGGGCCGGTCTGTAGGCGCTTGCCGGTCAGGTCCGCCACGCTCGGCGCGACCTGCTTGACGAACTTGACCGATGCGCCCTGCGGGGACCACAGGCGCAGCCGCACGTCCGCGACCGCCTTGCCCATCGCGCCCTCGACCATCTGCCGGAAGTCGGCGGCCAGGCCGCTCGGGTCGGCCACGATGTCCACCGTGCCGAGCAGCCCCGCGGCGATCCGGCGCAGCTCGGCGACGACCCAGTCGGTGCCGACGCCCCGGCAGTCGCAGGTGAACCGGCCCTCGCAGCGGGCGATGGCCTGGTCGAGGTCGGACGGGCTCTCGTGCTCGTCCTTGCCGTCGGTGAGCAGGATCGCGTGCCTGATCGCGTCCTCGTGCCCGGTGAACAGCCGGTCGGCCATCGCGAGCCACTGGCCGATCGCGGTGCCGCCACCGGAGGTGAGCCGGTCCACGGCGGCCTTCGCGGCGGCGCGGGTGGAGGCGTCGGCGGGCACCAGGTACTCGGTGTTGGGGAACACCATCCGGGCCACGTGCGTCCCGGCCACCACGGCGAACGGCACGCCCTCGCGGATCGCGTCGATCGCCGCCTTCGTGGCCTGCCGCGCGGCGGACATCTTCGTCGACGGGTAGTCCATCGAGCCGGAGCAGTCCACCATGATGACCTGGGCGGCGCGGGCGTTGGACGGTCCGGCGGTGGAGCCGGAGGAGGTCACCGTGACGATCGCGTTGACCTCGTTCGCGCCTTCGGGCAGGTATTCGTTCTGGTAGACGCTGACGCTGAACTGCGGCAGGCCGGTGCTCACTGTTCGATCACCTCAGGACTCTAACTCGGACTCGGACGGCTCTGCGGGCGGGTCGGGCGGGTAGACGGCCAGCACTGCGGTGATGTTGTCCTGGCCGCCGCCGTCGAGGGCCACCGTGGTGAGCGCGGCGGCCTTGGCAAGCAGTTCGTGGTGACCCGCGGCCAGCCGGGCCAGCTCGTCGGCGTCCCAGACGTAGTTCCACAGCCCGTCGCTGCACGCCAGCACCAGGCCGGGGCCGTCCGGGAGGAGCTCGTGCACGTGCGCCGGCTCGGGCGGGGCGTCCGGGCCGAGCCAGCGCAGGATCGCGTGCGCGTGCGGGGCCTTGTACGCCTCGGCCTCCTCGACCGCTCCCCCGGCGATCAGCTGCCCGGCCCAGGTGTCGTCCTCGGTCAGCCGGCGCGAGCTCCCGCCGTCGGCGGCCAGCCAGTAGACCCGGCTGTCGCCGACCCAGCCCACCGTGACCAGGCCGGGTTCGACCACGGCGGTGACGATGGTGCACGACGGCGCGGTGGAGCGGTCCGGATAGTCGTCGGCCAGGGCGCTGACGGCGACCTGCGCGGCGTCGATCGCGGCGGTGACGGCCGCGGCGGCGCTCTCGCCCCGGCGCAGCGCGTGCACCACGTGCTCCAGCGACGTGTCCACGCCGATCTGCGAGGCGAGCTGCGGCTCGGCTGAGGTCGACACGCCGTCGCAGACCACGATGACGCTCGCCGTCCGGCCCGAGTCCGCGCCGATCACGGCGAAGGCCATCGCGTCCTCGTTGCGGCTGTGCCGCAGCCCGCGGTCGGTCACGCCGGCCACGGTGCCGAGGTCCCGCTCGATCCGGTCGCGCGACGAGGGGGCGAGCCGGCCGCAGTTGTCGCAGTACCCGTCGGTGAACGCGGTCCCGGCGCAGTCCGGGCACGGTGCCTGCGCGGCGTCGGGCGGCGCGGCCCGGCGCACCATCAGGTCGGCGCCGCACTCCTCGCAGTACCCGTCCCCGGGCAGCACCTCGGCGCCGCAGGACGGACAGGCGAGCCCGGACGCCAGGCCCGGAAGGTCCAGCTCGATGGTCGGCGCCTCGGCCGGGTCGCCCGCCGGGGCGGATTCGTCGCTGTCGGTCATGCCGGGGTCCGTTCGCACCGGGGTCGGTTCATGCTGCGTCCGTTCATACCAGAGTCCTGGGACGCAGCGAGTTGGCCCGGTCCACCAGGTCGATCCGGCTGCGGCGGTCGGGTGCCATCCGGGCGCGCGCCCGGAACGAGCGTTCCAGCGCCAGGCGCACGTCCCGCTCGGTCAGGTCGGAGTCGAAGACCCGGCCCTGCGAGAAGTTGCGGGTCGTGGCCGATGCCGGCGGGTGCGCGTCGATCCAGTCCAGCGCGCCGAGCAGCACCTTGCACACCATCGACTCGTGCGCCTCGCCGTCCAGGTGGAGCGCCTGCACCCGCAGGCTCAGCTCGTTCAGCTCCGCCGGGGCGACCCAGTCGGCGAAGCCGGGGGACCGCAGCCGGGTGGTGATCGACTGGACCTCGGCGGCGGTGCGGTGGATCGACGACTCGGGCACCTGGCCGAGCACCTCCACCGCGCCCGCGTGGTCGTTCTGCGCTATGCGCAGCCGGGCGAGGGCGAACGCCGCGGTCGCGTACGAGCGGTCCACCGTCCAGACCAGCCGGTAGTAGAGCGCCGCCTGCTGCTCGCGCCCGGCCAGCTCCGCCGCCGCGGCCAGGGCGAGCTTCGGCGCCAGCTCGCCGGGCAACTCGTCGTAGCAGGCGTCGAAGTGCGCCTGCGCCTTCTCCGGCTCGCCCCGGGTCAACTCGACCAGGCCGCGGTACCACACCACCCGCCAGTCGTAGGGGTCCTGCCGCTTGAGCAGGTCGAGCCACTGCTCGGCCTGCCCGAGTTCGCGCTCCTCGATCCCGGCCCGCACCAGCCGGTAGTAGACCTCGGTCGAGGGGTTCGGCAGGCTTTTCAGGGCATTGATGATCTGGCGGGGCGCGCCGCCGAGGGTGGCCAGGGTGCCCGCGTTCGGGTCGCCGGAGTCGACGGTCGGGATCGGCAGCGCGTCGGCGAACTGCGTGACGGACGGCAGTTCCAGGTCCGTGCCCACGGCCAGCCGCTCGCCGGTGAAGAGGGTCGAGACGGCCGGGCGCGGCTGTCCGTCGCCGAGGGCGAGCACCTCGCGCAGCACCCCGGTCAGCTGCCCGGCCATCTCGCCCGCGGTGGAGAAGCGGCGCTCCCGGCGCGCGTGCGTGGCCCGGCGCAGCGCGCGGTCGAAGGACTCGTACTCGGCCAGCAGCGGCACCGTGCCGCGCTTCGGCAGCGTGGTGACGAAGGTGGAGGTGTAACCCTTGAAGTCGAAGGAGAGCACGGCCATCATCCGGCCGACGGTGAACAGGTCGGACTCGACCGAGGGGCCGTCCTGCGCGATCTCGGGCGCCTGGTAGCCGACGGTGCCGTAGACCGCGGAGTCCTCGTCGTCGAAGGCGCGCACCGCGCCCATGTCGATCAGCTTGAGCTGCTCCTCGGACTGGATGACGTTGTCCGGCTTGAAGTCGCAGTACAGCAGGCCGATCGAGTGCAGGTAGCCGAAGGCGGGCAGGATCTCCACCGCGTAGGCCAGCACCTGTTCCAGCGGCAGCGGCGCACCGCCGTGCTCGTTCTTGTAGTCCAGCGCGATCTGCTTGAGCGACTTGCCGCCGACGTACTCCATCACGATGTAGTCGTCGCCGAGGTGCCGCACGAAGTTGTAGATCTTGACCACGTTCGGGTGCTCGACCTCGGCGAGAAACTGCCGCTCGGCGACCGCCGCGGCCATCGCGTCCTCGTCCCCGGTGTCCAGCAGGCCCTTGAGAGCGACCCAGCGGCCCGAGACGTTGTTGTCCCGGGCCAGGTAGATCCAGCCGAGACCGCCGTGGGCCAGACAGCCGAGCACCTCGTACTGGCCGCCGATCAGGTCGCCCGCGGACAGCTTGGGGCTGAAGTCGTAGCCGTTGCCGCACTTGGCGCAGTACCCGCTGGAGCGCCCCGGGCGGCCCTGGCGCGAGCGGCCGACCTGCTCGCCGCACTTCGAGCAGTACCGCTTGTGCTCGGGCACCTGCGGGTCGGAGAGCACGGCCTCGCTCGGGTCGCGGTACTCGACCTGCGGGATCTCGACCAGGCCGAGCCCGAGGCCGCCGCGCCCGGTGGACCGGGCGCCCCGGCTCGAACCGCTGCGCGAGGTGCCGGTGCGCGCGGAGACGGCGGATCCGCGGGTGCGCCCGGTGGAGGTCCGGCCGGTCGACGAGGTGCCGCGGACCGAGCCGGTGCGCGCGGAGGCCGTGCCGGACGCGCCCGGAGAACCGCCCGCCGCCGCCATGCCGCACGTGTCGCAGTACCCGTCCTCGATGGTTCCGCCGCAGCCGGGCCGCGTGCAGCGCGCCGGGCCGGAGGCGACGGCCTGCGCACCGGCGCCCGTCCCGCTCCTCTGTGCGAGCCCGCAGGTGTCGCAGTACCCGTCCACGATCGTGCCGTCACAGCCCGGACGGCCGCACTTGACCCCGCTCATCCCTGGACCCCTCCCCCTCGGCCTGGCTGATTCAACGCCAGCACGGCTTTCTGGTACGCGGACAGCGCCCTGGTGGACGCCGCCAGATCGCACGGCCTGGACCACAGCAGGTCGCGCGCCGCCTGGTACAGCGCTTCGAGCCGCGGTTGTTCCGCAGCCCCCGATCTTGCCGCGCGCACCCGGTACGCCGCCAGTCTTCCGCGCAGTTCCTCGCGTCTTTCAAGCAGGCCCGCCATCGCGCCGTGCACCCGGCTCGCGGCGGCCAGCGCCTCGTCCAGCGCGGCTTCGAGCGCGCCGGCCTCCTCGGACAGCCGCCGCCACAGGGCGCGGTCGCGCAGGTCGCCGAGAGCGGCCAGCCGGGCTCTTAGCGCAGGGGCCTGATTGGTGGGCGCGGGCAGCGTGCCGACCAGGATCTTCTCCCGCGCAGCGGCCTCGGCGACGCGCTGCGCGTCCTCCAGGTCCGCGATCCGGTCGATCAGCCGGGCCAGCTGTCCGGCCCGGCGTTCGAAGTCGGCGCGCAGGTCGGCCGCCCCGGTCACGGTCGCGGCAACCGATTCGAGGTCCTCGCGGACGCGGGCCAGCCGCTGCGGGAAGCCGGAGTTCGGCGCGGCCAGGCCGATCGGGTCGGCGTAGACCTCGCGGCGCAGCTTGGTGTACTCGTCGCCGATCCCGGCGACCGCGGTGGCCAGGGTCCGGTCGCCGATCTCCCGCACCACGCCGATGACGTCCCGCAGCCGCTGCTGCACCGGGTCGGCCTGCTCGAACAGCCGGTTCCAGGTGGACTCCGCCGCGGTGACGAAGTCGGCGGCCAGCTGGAAGTCGCTGTTCATCTGCTTCAGCGTCTCGGCGAGCGTCGCCTGCTCGGTGACGATGCTCGGGCCGAGCAGCGTGCGCTCGGATAGCGCGACCGCCTTGGTGGACAGCGTGATCGACTTGCCGCGCAGCAGTTCGGCGATGGCGTTCAGCTCCTCGGGCCGCGGCTTGGCGCGGCGGCCACGGATCTCGCCGGCCCGGTTGAGGACGTCCTGGAACGCGGTGTAGTTGTCCCACAGCCCCGCGATCCGGCCGGCGGCACGCTGCCAGCGCTGCGCGGTGACCCCGGTCAGCGCCGCGCTGTCGAGCAGCTTGTAACCGCTGTTGTCGGCCAGTTCGAGCAGCGCCTCGGAAACCCGCGCAGCATCCTGCCCGAGCCGCGCGAGCTCGGCGTCGACCGCCTCGCGCGTCGGCGGACCGTAAGCGGGGAAGGCCATCGCCACCACGTCAGCCAGCGTATTGCGCCCAGCGCTGCTGCGATGCAGTCGCCGTCGCACCGGTGTATGCAGCGCTGGAGTTTGTCCCGGTTCCGAGCCGGTAAAGACGGATCCGTGCCGCCGCTGTCAACCGCTCGTCCCCCATCCCGCCATGCCCCGCCGTCTCGGTGAGCGCCCCTCACCTTATATTCCCCGGGCGGGCCGGTCACACTTCGGCGAGCAGCGCGGGCAGGTCGGCGAGCGTGGTCAGCCGGAAGTCGGCCTTGGCGATCAGATCGCTGTCGTACGCGGCCATGTGGCCCCAGGGCCCGCGACGTATGTGCGCGGTGCGCAGGCCGGCGTCCCAGGCCGGCCGCAGGTCGTTGTCCAGCCGGTCGCCGACGTAGCAGATCCGTCCCGCCGTCGCGGTGGGGCGCAGGTCCTGGCAGACCTCGATGACCTTGCGGAAGAAGCGCGGGTCGGGCTTCGCCACGCCCCAGGTGTCCGAGGTGGTCACCAGGTCCACCGGCAGGTGCAGCGAGTCGAGGATGCGGTGCGAGCGCCCGGTCTGGTTCGCCGCGATGATCACGAGGTACCCGGCCTCCCGCAGGGCCGCCAGCGTCGGCCTGGCGTCCGGGTACAGGTCGTGCTCGCCGTAGCTCTCCGGCCGCCCGGCGGCGGCCCGCCGCCCGCGCTCCGCGTCCAGGTCGAAGCCCTCGCGGAAGTACTCGAACGCCTCGCGGTGGTCGCGGCCGGCGCCGACGACCGCGCCGAACACGGAGGAGAAGGTGTGCCGGGGCACGCCGAGCCAGTCGGCCCAGGCGTGGTACTCGAAGGTCTCGTCCAGCAGGGTCTCGCCGACGTCGAAGACCACGGCCTCGATCGTGCGGGAGCGGGCGACCGGGACTGCGAGGTGGGTGCGGGCGGGCGTGTGCACGGTCTGCTCTCCTGACGCTCGGCGCGCGCGAGCCATCAGCACGTGCGGACGCACGTGCACAGCCCGTTCGGGCGGCGATACTACTGGCCGCGCCCGCTGTCGACCCAGGACTGTTGATTAATTTTCACACTTTCGAGTTAACACCTGTGACGTAAGAGGCGATTGGGTCAGTGAATCAGCGCCAGTTGCACGATCTTCACTACGACGAGTATCGACGCGATCACGAGATAGCAGCGCAGCGCGCCCATGCCGATCCGGCGGCATGTCGACATCGTCGCCCGGCCGAGTTGCGCCAGCGGCGGCATCCGCCAGCCCTCGGCTCCGGAACGGTCGATCGGCTCGGCGGAACGAGCCGGTGGACGCGGCGGCCACGATCACCAGCCCGGCGGCGATCACCAGGGCGCCTTGGGCAGGCCCAGGTAGCCGACCGCGAGGATGATCCCGATGAACTCGGTGACCAGGGTCAGGGCATTGAGCAGGAAGAGGTCGACGATGCTGAACATGCCCCAGAAGCGGCCGAAGCGCTCGATGATGAGCTTGCCGTGCCCGACGCCGGTGACCGCGCCGAGCCACACCACCATCTCCTGATTGACGTACAGCACCGGGATCAGCAGCGGCAGCACCCACAGCAGCCGCGTGCCGTAGTCCTGGCCGGTCTGCCCGTACGTCGAGAAGGCGCCGGCGTCGTTGTCGCCGACCATGACGATCAGGCCGGGGCCGACGATCGCCAGCAGGGTCCTGAGCTTGGCCGAAAGCCCGCGGCGGGCCGCGGTGTCACCGAGCCTGATGGTGCCGAGCGCGCCGCGGATGTCGCCGACGTGCGCGTCGTCGAGCACTGCGGTTTTGGTGGTCGTGGTAATGGGGGTGGTGGTCGCGTCCGGGGCAATGACGAGGTCGGTCATGGTGGCGCGGTCCTTCCTCACGCCACGCACACGTCCGCGCCAGGGTGGATCTTGGCACGGGCGAGCACGTACGTGCGGTTGGGCGGTGTCCGGCTCAGCGGCTCGGCTCGCGGCGCACGCCGGAAACGGATGAGGGCGTGTGCGCGTAGACGGGTGCCGTTCTCACAGGGCCCGTACTATGGCCGGGACTACTGGGATCCATCATCGCCTCCCCTCGGCCAGTGCGCCGTGGCGCGCCACTGATATATGGGTTCTGCGAAACCCTGGGCGCCCACCGCGCTAGATCCGGCTCCGTACACCCATACGATGACTGACCAGGGACGGAATCCTCCCTCGTCAGGCCGCCGTCAAGATGCCGCGCCGGGTCACGGCTGGAAGCGGTATCCCATGCCGGACTCGGTCAGCAGCTGCTTGGGGTGCGAGGGCTCTGGCTCCAGCTTCTGCCGCAGCCGCGCCAGATAGAAGCGCAGATAATTGGTCTCCGACTGGTAGGCGGGTCCCCAGACCTGCTGGAGCAGCTGCCGGCCGGAGACCAGGCGGCCGGGATTGCGCACGAGTACCTCAAGCACCGCCCACTCGGTCTTGGTCAGGTGCACCTGTTCGGGTGTGTCCGCGGGCGCGCCGGGGCGGCGCTGCACGGTCTTGGCGGCCAGGTCCACGGTGTAGTGGCCGATCGTCACGGCCGGCTCGTCCGCCGCCTCCGACTCGCTGCGCCGGATCAGCGCCCGCAGACGCGCCAGGAGTTCGTCCATGGAGAAGGGCTTTGTGACGTAGTCGTCGGCGCCCGCGTCGAGCGCGTCCACCTTGTCGGCCGAGTCCGCGCGCCCGGAGAGCACCAGGATCGGGACCTTGGTCCAGCCGCGCAGGCCGGCGATCACGTCGGTGCCGTCCATGTCGGGCAGGCCGAGATCGAGCACGACCACGTCGGGCAGGTGGCGGCTCGCGGCGTCGAGCGCGCCCGCGCCGTCGGCGGCGAGCACGACCTCGTAGTGACGCGCCGCGAGGTTGATCCGCATCGCGCGCAGCAGCTGCGGCTCGTCGTCGACCACGAGAACGCGGACCATGCCGGCAACTCCTTGTCTTCGCCGCCGGTCGGCGCCGTCGTCGGGCCCGCCGCCGCGGTGATGACGACCATGGTCGCACCACGGCCCGGCGGGTCCCGGCAGCAGGGGCCGCCGCCACGCCACCGTGCCACCGCCCGAGCGCGCGGATTTTACCCGAGCGCCATCGAATCGGGCCTACCGAATCTTTCCGGTCATCGGGTTCTGAGTTAACGTCAGTCGCAGCCGTGCAAACGATTGAGGCGGCGACCCCGCCGTCCGCGTTTCGCGCTGCGCGACCCAGGGAGCACACCCATGCGTTTGAGCCGACACACCCACACCGGCCAACCGTCCGTATCCCCCGCGCGCCGATCAGCGAAGGCGACGCTGTCCGCCATGCTGATCGGTTCGTCCGTCCTGTTCGCCGCCGCGCCCGTCGCGGTGGCCGCCGCGCCCGTCGGGCTGGACTTCAACCCGCACACGGCCACGGCCCAGCTTCACTCCGGCGCCGCTTCCCACGTGAAGTTCGCCACCAGTTCCAACTGGGCCGGTTACGCCGCCCACTCCACCAAGTACACCTCGGTCACCTCGACGTGGGTCGAGCCGGGCGCGACCTGTGGTTCGGGCACGAGCTACGCGGCGTTCTGGACCGGCCTCGACGGCTACGCCAGTAACTCGGTCGAGCAGGACGGCACCCTCGTCCAGTGCTCCGGCGGCGTCGCGCAGCAGTTCGCCTGGTACGAGATGTACCCGGCCGCCCCGGTCTACTTCAACAACACCCTGTCCAAGGGCGACACCATCGTCTCCCGGGTCACCTCCACCTCCACCGGCGCGTTCACGCTGTACCTCGCCGACACCACCAAGGGCTGGAGCCACACGGTCAACCAGACCAACTCCTTGCTGGCCCGCTCCTCGGCCGAGGTGATCGCCGAGGCCCCGTCGTCGTCCACCGGCGTGCTGCCGCTGGCGAACTTCGGCACGGTCACCTTCAACAGCTGCGACGTGAACGGCGGCACCCTGGCCGCGTCCGGCCCCACGGCGATCACCATGGTGACCAGCACGGGCGCCACGAAGGTGTCGGTCAGCGCGATCTCCAGCAGCGGGACGTCGTTCTCGGCGACCTGGCACCACTCCTGAGAGCACGTGCCTGGACGGTGGCCAGTCGTGGCATGAGCCCACGAAATAAGCCCACTGAATGAGTTAACAACGAGTTCACACCCGGTGCGGCGGCACTCCCCGGCGATGCCGCCGCACCGGCGTCGAGACCATAGCGCACGGCGCCGGTCGGCGGCGGCAGATTTTCCCGATTCTTCAACAGAGAACACTGATGGCCGCTGCCGTTTGGCGCACAGATCATGCAAAACCCTGACATCGGGCCGGATCGAGCGGTTGCCGACGAAGGGCGAGTGCTGATTCAGGCGTCCTGGTGCCGGACGTACGCCGGACGCAGGTCCGAGTTGTCGTAGTAGCGGTGGAAGACCGCTGTCGCGCCGCCGGAGAGCGGCGGGACGATCCAGGTCCAGTCCGCGGGAACCGAGCGCCCGGCCCGCTCCTCGCGCTGGACGTGGTTGATGAAGCGGTGCGACTCGCTGTGGTGGTCCGCGATGGTGACGCCGGCGAGGTCGAAGGAGTGCAGCACGGCCAGGTTGAGCTCGACCAGCGCGCGGTCCCGCCACAGCGAGCGCTCGTCGGACACGTCGAGGCCGAGCCGCTTGGCGAGTTCGGGCAACAGGTCGTAGCGCGTCTCGTCGGCCAGGTTGCGGGCACCCACCTCAGTGCCCAGATACCAGCCGTTGAACGGCGCGGCGCGGTAGCAGAGCCCGCCGATCTCCAGGCACATGTCACTGACGGCGGGCACCGCGTGCCACCGCAGTGCGAGCTCGGCGAACCACGGCAGCCTGGGGTGGACGAGGTCGACCTCGTGGACCGCTTCCGGCGGCAGGGGGAACATAAGCGGTTCGGGCAGCGGCTCGTCCGCGTCGGACTCACCGCTGACGACCAGCGGCAGTATGTCGAACGCAGTGGGCTGCTCGACGCCCCAGCCGAGGGCCCGGGCCTGCATCGTGCGCGCGACGTTCATCGGGTCACCGAGCACCGCGCCGTCCGCGCGCAGATGGCCGGCGTACCGGATCAGCTGTTCGTTGTGGATGCGCGGGCCTCGACGCCGCGGAGTGTCCGGCGCGAAAACCGTGATGACCGGCCGGATGCGGCCGTGGTTGCCGGCCTCGCGCAGATGCACCGCGCACTCGGCGGCCACGCCCTCGGGCGTGCCGACGTGTCGACGGTCCCTGACACGCAGGGAACGCCAGTAGAGGCGGCCGATGCACCGGTTGGCGTTGCGCCAGGCGGCACGGGCGCCGAACTCCAGTTCTTCGCCAGTGTGTTCATACGTGCCGCGCCGATCGATCTCCGTACGCACCTCGGCCACGCGGCCGGCCAGACCGGGCCGCCCGGTCTCGGTGTGGAAGAGGGCGAGGAACTCCTCCGCCTCGTCCGGATCGACCGGGGCGGCCGAGTCGTGCCGCGGCGCGGGCACGGCGCCCGGCGGAAGCTGCCGCGCGGACTTCGCAGCGCCCGGATACACCGGGCAGCCGTCCATAGCAGAACCCCGGCCGGCAGTCTGGGACGTCAAAGACTTCAGGGCCATGACCACGAGTACGTCCCTCCGGACCGGAACTGTCGGTGATCCACCCGCTCACGTGCTGCAACCGGGCGGATCCGACTTGTGACGAGTAGCTACGTTGGCACGGTGCGGCCGTGGCGCGCTACCTTGATCAAGGGGTCTGCGACCGGCCTCGGACCGGACCTCGGGCGGACTTTGCGCAGTACGCTCAGGGCCTTACCGCCTCAAGGGCGTGCCTGGCCTCCTCCACCGGAGCCAGGACCCTGACAGGGGCGTTGACCGCGGCCAGCCCGCGCCGCACCGAGTCCACCCGGTCCAGGCCGGTCGCGTACCAGGCGCGGCGCAGCTGGGCGATGGCACCGCCGAGCAGCCTCGCCGACTCTTCCAACTCGCCCTGCTGCGCGCGTGCCTGCGCCAGGTCGGCGAGCACGATCGAGCGCTGCTTCACCCCCGTGGGGGGCAGCGTGCGCAGAGTGTGCTCCAGCGAGGCGGCGGCTTCGCCGTTGCGGCCGGTGCTCAGCTGGCAGTAGCCCTTGAATCCGGCGAGCCGCGAGGCGTCGTAGTAGTCGAGCCACTCCGGCTCGTCCCCGGCCAGACCGTCGCCGCCGACCGGCGACAGTTCGCCCTCCGCGCGCGCGATCAAGTCGTTCGCCGCCAAGCCGCCGCCGACGCGGGCCTCGATCTCGGATTCGACCGCGTACATCCACGAGCGCTGCACCGGGCCGACGGCGCCGCGCGCCTGCCGGTGCGCCTCGGCCATCAGGTCCCGTGCACGCCGCGCCTGGCCCGCGAAGGCCGGGGCGAACGCCAGGTGTGCCAGCACCGCGCCGATCAGCGCCCGGTCCGCCGACTCGCGGGCGGCGTCGAGCGCGACGGCGAAGTAGCCGTCGGCAAGTTGCGGCTGTTGCAGGTCGAAGAAGGCCAGCCGGGCTGCCAGCAGCGCGGTCTCGCCGACGGGGAGGGCGAGCCGGGCCCGCAGCGCCGGGGAGCCGGCGGCGTGCAGCAGGCCGAGGCCGAGTTCGGAGTGCGCGGCCACCGGGGCGAACATCGCCGAGGCGGCCACGCTCCAGTACAGCGCCCGATGCTGGGCCGTGATCACCGCGTATCCGGCCACCAGCGTGGGATCGACACTCGACGCGCTGGACGCGCCGGAGTCGCCGTTCGTGTATTCGGCCAGTCGGTACGCGGCGCCTGATTCGGCGAACGCGGGTGGGTCCGCCTGCGCCGGAGGCTGCGGGTACGTTGAAGCGCGCGCGGTTGTCGGCACAGCGGCGGCCAGCCCGCCGGAGCCGAGCGCCACCGCGCTGGTCATGAACTGTCGTCTCTTCACCGGGTCGTGCCTCTCGTGGTCGTCCTGCGGCGACCGAGTGACCCCTGCTCCCCCGCGCGTCACCGGACCGGGCCCGGCGGCCCAGACCCAATCGGCCGACGCCGGTTCGGCCGTCGCGCTCAAGCCCGGATCGAACGGACCGGCCACCTCCTCGCGCACCCACTGCGGCTGGAAGCCCATCCGCTCGATCGGCACACCGAACAGCGCTTCGAGCACCGCCTGGTACGCCGGGAGTGGCAGCGGCGGACTGTCGCTCTCCCACCGGCGCACCTGCCGCACCGACAACGACAGCGGGCGGCCGATCTGCCGTGAACGCGCCTCGAACGCAGACGCGAAGTCCGCCTGAGTCCAGAAGCGCCGCAGCCGCAGCTGCCGCAGCGCCTGGTTGCCCTGGCCGCCCTGATTCCCCTGACCCGCCGAGGCCCCGGGCTCGCCCGCACCCCCGGCTGCACCGCTCGCGCTCGGCGGCGGGGGGACGGACGGCCCGGGTATCCCGTGCGTCGTGTGGGACGAGGTGCGCGCATGACCCTGCCGTGGCGGCGTCGCCTGGGGCATCGCCCGGACTCCTTCCTGCGGCGTTCACGGTGCGCGTGCGCGGGATCAGCGCAGAGTGGCCCCGACTGAACCCGGGTTGTAACGTAGCCCGGATCAGGGAGCTGCGGGGGCGATTCCACTCGATCGTGCTACGGGACGTCCTGTGCGAGTCCTCATGTCACGATTCCAGCCATCGCACGTGGCACGGCCGATTCCGCGAGTTGCGCCAGGTACGGGGGAAACCCGACGAGACTCGCCGTCGAACATCCGCCGGTCCATCGGCGCGACTCGCCCAGAACGCGGGAACGATCGCGCCACTTCGGTCGTCTCAACGGCGAGGGGGAGGGAACAAGGCGTGGCGGCGCCAGGAACACCGGCGACGCCGCGTCCGTTGTAACGGACAGGACACACTCGGAGGGGATTGTGTTGGCGGACGACAACGACAGGGCTGGCGGTTCGGCGCGCGTGGGGAAGGCGGGCGTACGGGCGGAGAACCAGCAGGTGGCGCTGCTGCCGGAGCGGCGTTCGGCGCGCAACGCGGCGCGCATCCCCCCGGTCGCGCAACTGCGGCTGGGTTGGCAGGAACGGGCGGCCTGCCAGGGCTCCGACGCGCGGCTGTTCTTCGGGCCGGAGAAGGAGCGCATCCGTGACCGCGAGGCCCGGGAGGGCGCGGCGAAGCGCGTGTGCGCGAGCTGCCCGGTGCTGCGCGAGTGCCGGAACCACGCGCTCCAGACCCCGGAGCTGTTCGGCATCTGGGGCGGCCTGAGCGAGACGGACCGCGAGATCGGCTTCGGCCGCTCCTTCGGCCGCCGGATCCCCCGGCCACGCTCGATCGCGGCCTGAGGCAGGACAGGGAAAACAGGGACAGGGCAGGACAGGACAGGGGCAGGACAGGGGCACCGCAGACGAAGGCACCGGAGACGACGGGCAGCGGACGAGCGGGTGACGAGCAGCCGTCACTGGCGAGCAGCTGTCAGTGACGGGCAGCTGTCGGCGACAATCAGTCGCCGGTAACGAGCAACTGTGGGTGTGATCTGCCACGGATGGTGATCAGCCAAGGGGCGGCGACACGGGCTTGCTAGGCGAGACGAGCTTGCGGCGTGGCGGCACGGCACTCGCTTGGCGGATGGCGCGCGCTCGCGGGGCAACACACCCCCACGAGACAGCGACAAAATCCGCCCACGAGAAAACACCGGCTCGGGAGACAACACAGGCCCACGACACAGTGCCACCTCACAACGCAACCTCGCGAGACAGCACCAACTCGCGAGACAGCACAGGCTGGCGAGGCAACAAGGCTCGTTTCAAATGTGCCGGGGCAAGGGCGCCGTCCAGAGGTTTCGAATCCATATGATCCGATAATCCGCATGTCAGCCTGTATATAAATTCATATCAGCGGTCGATGGTCCACCAGACGGCGGTGTCCGGAGGCAGGACCACGACCGCTGCACTTTCTCCGGCCGACGCCGACGCGGACACCAGTGCAGACACGAACGCCGACTCTGATACCGACTCCGACGCCGACGCTGGCACCGGCACCGGCACCGGCACCGAAACCGAGACTGACTCCGGCACGAGTACGGGCGCTGACTCCGACGTCGGCACTGGCATCGGCTCCGGCGCTGGCTGGCGGATCGGTCCGCTGGCTAGCAGGACCGTGCCGGGAGCCGGCAGTCGCACGGCTGCGTCTTCGTCCCCGGTGTTCACCGTGCACACGAAGCGTGGTTCGCGGGAGAAGACCAGCGTGCCGTCCGGCGAGTCCGTCCATTCCAGGTTGCCGTCGCCGAGCGCCGGGTGCTCACGGCGCAGCCGTAGCGCCTCGCGGTAGAGCCCGAGCATCGAGCCGGGGTCATGCCACTGCGCCTCGACGGTGAGTTCGGCCCAGTGAGCCGGGGCGGGCAGCCAGCCGTCGACGATGTTGAGCGGCGTGAAGCTGAAGGGCGGGGCCGATCCGCTCCACGGCAACGGCACCCGGCAGCCGTCCCGCCCGCGCTCACCATCCGTCGAGCGGAGGCGTTGTGGGTCCTGCAACAGCTCTGTCGGCAGGTCTAGGACCTCCTCCAGGCCCAGTTCCTCGCCCTGGTACACGTACGCCGAGCCCGGCAGCGCGAGCATCAGCAGCGCGGCGGCACGCGCCCGACGCACTCCGGCCGGTCCCCCGCCGTACCGGGTAACGTGCCGTTGCACGTCGTGGTTGGAGAGCACCCAGGTCGAGGGCGCGCCGACCAGCCCGGCAGTGCGCAACGACCGGTCGATGACGGCGCGCAACGCCTCGGCGTCCCAGGGCGTGGTCAGGTAGTGGAAGTTGAACGCCTGATGCAACTCGTCAGGCCGCACATATGCGGCCAGCCGTTCGAGCGATGGCGCCCAGGCCTCGGCCACCGCGATCCGTCCGCCGGGATAGCCGTCAAGAATGCGCCGCCAGGAGCGGTGGATATCGTGCACGTCGTCTTGGTCGAAGTACGGGAGCACCGCGCTGCCGAGCATGGTGAGCTGGCCGGTGCGGCCGACGTCGAGCAGGTCGGGGTGCTTGATCATGCCGTGCGCCACGTCCACCCGGAAGCCGTCCACGCCCCGGTCGAGCCAGAACCCGAGGATCTGCTCGAACTGGGCGCGCACCGCCGGATCCCGCCAGTTCAGGTCCGGCTGCGAGGAGTCGAACAGGTGCAGGTACCAGTCACCGGGCGTGCCGTCGTGGTCGAGCGTGCGAGTCCAGGCCGGACCGCCGAACACCGACTCCCAGTCGTTCGGCGGCAACTCGCCGCGCTCGCCCTTCCCGGGCCGGAAGATGTACCGGTCACGGGCCGCTGCGTCCCGCCCGGCCGCGAGCGCCTCGGCGAACCAGCGATGCCGGTCCGAGGAGTGGTTCGGCACCAGGTCCACGATGACGCGCAGGCCGACGCCGTGCGCCTCGGCGACGAGAGCGTCGAAGTCGCCGAGCGTGCCGAACAGCGGATCGACCGCGCAGTAGTCGGCCACGTCGTAGCCGCCGTCCGCCATCGGCGAGGGGTAGAACGGCGTGATCCATACCGCGTCCACGCCGAGCTCGCGCAGGTACGGCAGCCGGGTGCGGATGCCGAGCAGGTCACCGACCCCGTCACCGTTCCCGTCGGCGAACGAGCGGACGTAGACCTGGTAGATCACCGCGTCGCGCCACCAGGGTCGTGGTTCGTCGGCGGGCGGCGCCGACTGGGCCGGAACCGTCGTGGCGGAAGCGGCGCCGGACGAAGTGACGGTGCCAGGTGAAGTGGCACTGTTGGAAGAAACAGTGCTGGAAGAAGCAGTGGCGGAGGCGCACTCGGGGCCGGTCACGGTCATGAATTCCCTGCGTCTCGTGTCGTTGCTTGCAATGATCCGACTTTATTCGACGCTCCCCGGGAGGTTGGCGAGGCATGACCGAGAACGACTCCGAGCGGCCGAACGAGCACGGGATGCTCGACGTCGGCGACGGCAACCGCGTGTACTGGGAGGCCTGGGGCAATCCCAGCGGTAAACCGGTGCTCAAGGTGCACGGCGGCCCCGGCAGCGGGTTCGCGCCCGGACGGCCGTCGGGGTGGGATCTGGAGCGCTGCCGCGTCATCGTCTTCGATCAGCGCGGCTGCGGACGCAGCACCCCGCACACGAGCGACCCGGCGACGGACATGAGCGTGAACACGACGGAGCATCTGCTCGCGGACATGGAACTGTTGCGCACGCACCTGGGTGTCGAGCGCTGGCTGCTGAACGGCGGCTCGTGGGGCTCGACGCTGATCCTCGCGTACGCCGAGCGGCACCCGGAGCGCGTTTCGGAGATCATCATCACGGCCGTCACGACCACGCGCCGCTCGGAGGTCGACTGGCTCTACCGGGGCGTCGGCCGGTTCTTTCCCGAGGCGTGGGACCGCTTCCGTGCGGGCGTGCCGGAGGCCGAGCGGGGCGGCGACCTCGTGGCCGCGTACGCGCGGCTAATGGAGCACCCGGATCCCGACACGCGCGCCAAAGCGGCGAACAGCTGGCTCGCCTGGGAGGACGCAGTCATCTCGGCAGAGCCGAACGGCAAGCCGAACGCGTACAGCGACCGCCCCGACACCGCGAAACTCGCGTTCGTGCGCATCTGCGCGCACTACTTCTCGCACGCCGCGTGGCTGGAAGAGGGCGTGCTGCTGCGCAACGCCGACCGCCTCGCGGGCATCCCCGGGCTGCTGGTGCACGGCCGCCTCGACATGGGCAGCCCGATCGGCACCGCCTGGGAACTGGCTCAGGCGTGGCCGGACGCCCGTCTCGTCGTCGTCGAGGACTCCGGCCACACCGGGAGCACGACGATGGCCCGCGTGCTCGAAGAAGCACTCGCCGACTTCGCGAGAAGGTGACGAAGGTGACGCAACCGGCATAGCCCCTGCGAGTTACCGCGAGTTACCGCAGCGCGGCGCGGCCCGCCTGACGCAGCATCAGTTCGGTCAGGTCGGACGCAGGGACGCTGTTGGCCGGGTCGTAGACGGCGGGCTCGCCCTCCGGGATCCAGTGCAGGCGCGCCGCGACGGCCACGGCGCGGGCCAGTTCGACCACTTCAGGGCGGTCCAGTGCGGCGGCGTCGAGCGACGGGCAGCCGCCCTGGTCGTCGAGCGTACGGTCGTGGCCGAGGTCGACGAGGGCGCCGACCCGGCCCGCGATCAGGTCGTGCCAGCTCTCCGGCAGGGAGCTGCCGCCGCGACGGCGTACGCCACGACGGTCGGTGATCGCGACCACGATGCGGTCTGCGGGCAGGCGGACTTCCGCGATGCATGTCAGGGCGTCGATGGTGCGCTGAAGCGACGCCTCACCGGTGTCGGTCACCCAGACGGCGGCGGTGTTGAGGAACGGTGTCGCGAACCACGATCCGATCGTGGAGAGCGGCCCGCCGACCGTCTGCGCGGCCAAGCGCGCGCCTTCGAGCGCGTCGCCGTCCACGACCGCCACGCGCAGCGACGGCAGGACCGGCAGCCACCAGCGCGGGCCGGGATCGCCGCCGAGGTAGGACCCTGACGCCGGCCCGGTGTCGGTGAGCACCCACAGCGGGCTGTGCGTGGCCACGGCGAGGTGTGACGTCGCCGCGTCGGTGAGCTCCGCCAGGTCGGCATCCGCGCCGGCCGCCGAACCCCGGTATCCGGCGAGCGTGCCGGTGCCCGAGGACGCCGGGGTCGTCACCCATGCGGGCCACGGCGTGTGGCCGCGTGCGGCGCAGTCGAGCACGGCGCTCCCGCGCGTGTCGCCGAGCGCGCCGACGGTGTGCCGGTGCAGGGTGGCGGCGAGCAGCGCGGCGACCGTCGTGCGGCCGACGCCGCCGCTGCCGGACAGGACGGGCACCACGAGCCGCCGGTCGGGCGGCAGCACCAACGCGCCGCCCGCCGGGCCGCCGGCGGGCGGGTTCGCCCTAGCGGAACTGACCACAGCGGCTCCTCAGGCTTCTCATTCTCATCAGGCCCCTCATGCGCGCAGGCCCTGGAGTCCTTCGAAGAGCTCTGTCACGACGGCGCTGGTGCTCGGGTGCAGGTCGGTCTCGCCGTGGCGGTACCACGCGCGCACCTTGAGGTCGGCGATGACGTCGTGCAGCCGCTCCCGGTCGCCCTGCGCCGCGATGCCGCGGATCTTGATCTGCACCAGCCGCTCGTCGTCGGGGGCGCCGAGCAGGCCCTTCTCCGCAGCCCACTGCGCGCCGGCGGCGTCGCCGCGGGCGAGCCGCTGCGCCGCCAGGCGGTACGCGGCGTCGGCGATGACGGCGGGGACCTCGGTCTCCTGCGTGCCGAATCCGAGCCAGGAGTACCGGCCCGCCGGCCGATCGGCCAGCAGTTCGCCGCGCACCAGGTGAAGCGCGCGGACGAGAGCCGCCTCGGCTGCGTCCCAGTGTGCTGCACCGTCGGCCAAGCGCCCTGCGTCCCGGTAGGCGGCCTGGAACTCCTCCCAGTCGGCGCGCACGTCGTCGGTCAGGCGCACCAGCCCGTCCTGAGCGACGGTCAGGCGCGGGCCGTCGACGCCCTCGCCGAGCCAGTCGCGCATGTCACGCAGCATCCGGTCGCGCGCCGCCGGGGTGATTCCGCGCGGCCACAGCGCGCGGGCGAACACCGGCGCCGGCAGCCCGGCGCGGTGGAACAGCAGCAGCACCAGCGCCTCGGTGAACAGCGGTCCACGCGCCGCGTCGGCCGGGCCGACGCCGGTCAGCTCGACGGGCCCGAGGATGCGCGCGCGTACTCCCACCGGCTGATCGGCCAGGTCTGCGCCGCCGAACGCCTCCGCGTCGGCGGGCCGGAACGCGGGCGCGTAGCGCGGCGCGGCGGCAACGCGGAAGAGGGCGCCGAGTGCGGCGGCCAGCGCGTCGGGCAGCCGGGCGGCTGTCAGGTCGCCGGGGACGCCGGGAACGCGCAGCCTGCCGACCGGGTCCACGGTCAGAACGGTGAAGTCGGGCCACGGTTGCTCCGTGCCGACCAGCGCCGCGGTGCTGCCGTCCGCCCCAGCCGTCAGGACCCTGAGCCGGTCGGCATCCTCCGGCGCGACGCTCTCCGCGATCAGCAGGCGGACCAGGTGCGGGCTGGTGGCGGCGGCCTGCTCCTCAAGGGCGCCGAGCGCCGCGGGCAGGTCGGGATGCACGCGCAGCCGCTCCGGCGCGAGCAGGGCGAGTTCTGCGGGCAGGCCGACCGCCTCGATCCGGATCTGGTCGGCCCACGGCGCGGCGGCCAGGGTCGCCGCGGCGGCGGCCAGCACGGCACGGCGCTGCCGGCTGGGTCCGGTGACGGCGGTGCAGCGGCCGGCGGAGGCCTCCAGGTTGACCAGGATCTGCTCCTCGCCGAGCGAGCCGACCGCGAGCAGCAGCGGATACGGCACGGCGTGGCGCGTCGGCTCGTCCGGGAGCGGCGCCTCGCTGTCGAAGCGCCACTGCTGGTCACCGGCGAGCACCGACCACGGCGCGGGGGCCCGCGTGTCCGGTCGGCCGAGCACGAGGTAGAGGCCGTCCGGGTCGGTGCGCACGTAACGCAGGTCCGGCGGCACTCGGCCCTCGACCTCGCACCCGCCGCGCAGCGCACGCATCGCCCGCTCGACCAAGTCGATGGTGTCGCAGGAGGCTGCGGCACGGATGGTGCGCTCGACCTCGGCGATGGCCGGGTCCGGCGGGGCGGCGATCGTCGCGGCCGGGTGGTCGCGGCGGCGGCGCCGGGCCGCGGCGGTCAGTCCGGCCAGCAGCGCGGCGGCGAGCACCGGCGACCCGATCAGCCCGACGTACGGCAGCACGTCGCTGATCGAATGCAGGACCGAGCCGTCCGAGGAGTGCGGTCCGGCCGGTTGCTCGTGCGGCAACGCGGGACGCGAGGCGACGGGGTGCGGGATGGCGCCCGAGCCAGGGGTCACGGTGGCCGGGTTCGTCCCGTTCTGCGAACCTGGCATCGCATAGGTCTTCGGCGCTTCACCGTCGCCGTTCGTCTGTGTGGCGGACGTGGTGGGATCGTGCACGGGCGTGGACTGGATCGGCGGCAGCGACGTTTGCGGCAACTGGGGCGAGGGTGTCGACGCGGAGGCGCTCGCGGGCAGCTGCACGCTGAGTCCCGGGCCCTGCGCGTCGGAGGGCAGCACGAGCACCCAGCCGGGCCGGATCAGGCTCGCGTGCTGAAGCTGCGTGCCGTCGGGCTGCAAGCGGCCGACGTTGAGGGCGAAGATCTCACGGTACCGGCGCCCGTCGCCGAGATAGCGCTGGGCGATATCCCAGAGGGAATCGTGGCGCCGCCCGCCCGGCGGCTCGACGACGTAGTACTTCAGGGTCGCCATCGCGGCGGCCTCTGTGTTCGTTGCAACCGTGTTCGTTGCAACCGTGTTCGAGGCGACGTGCGGGCCGGCTAAGTCGGTCAGGACGGCAGGCTGCCTGGTCTGCGCCTGCGCCACGGGTTGCGGTGTTCTGGCCAGGGGTCCGCTCGCCTGCTGCGGGAGGTGGGCCCGAACGCCGCCGACGTCGATGCTCACCGCGGCCACGGGGCGCGCGGACGCGGCAGTCACCGTGGCGCCCGCCACGGAAGCCGTCAACGCGACGGCGACGATCGCACGCGCCGCGGTCCGGCTCAGCGCCGCGCCGGGTATCCGCGTAGGTATTTCGATCCCTGTCAGCGCGGAGCGGAACTCCACGATCACGCTGGCGGCGAACTGCGCCCACAGCAGCCAGATCACGAACATCGCGACGCGGAACAGCGTGTGCGCCGTCCAAGGCCGGTGCGGCAGGCCGAGCGGGACGTGTACGCCGCTCAGCGGCCAGCCGATGAGGTACGCGAGGCCGAGCGGGACGCCGAGGACGAGAACCGCGAGCAGGACCCAGGCCGCGAGCGCGGCGAGGATCGACCGTTCCGACCGCTTGGCCGATCGGTCCGGCACACGCATCGTCCTCCCCCTACACGAGCGAGGGCTGCTGGCGGCGGCGGAGCCGACGTGCCGCCTGCTCCCCCTGGGACACGGACTTTCCCGGGCCCGGCGGCGGCCGATACCGGCCATCGCAGAGCACCGATCCGCAAGTTACCAGCGCTACGCTGGGCAGACAAGACGTCAGCCGAGCGTGACCTCGGCGCGACCCGGCGCGGCAGGTCGCCTGCGAGGTGCCCCGAGGCTGTGCGACACTGCGCACGTGGCGCCACAAACTCGCTCATCGTGCCTCGGCGGCCGCTCGGGCGGGGCACCATGAACCCGCAGACCCAGCACCGGGACACGGTGGCCCGGCCCGCGGCCAGGTCCGCGATCACCCCGGGACCCGCACCCGGCGGTTTCACGCTGTGGATCCGGCGCCGGCGCACCCGTTCGCATCTGCTGCACCTGCCCAAGTGGACCGCCCGGCGCCCCGAGCCCTTCGGCATCGGCGGCCTGCACTGGCTTCCGGCGCCCACCGGCTCGCGAGACCCGGCGCTGTTCCTGCACGGCGGCGCGGGCACGATCCTGGCGGTCGCCGAGATCTCCCCCGCGGTGATGCGCGGTCCCGAGGCCGGGGATCTCGGCGCACGCCTCGGCGAGATGCTGGTCGCCGCCGGCTCCAGCCCGGTCCCGCTGACCCGGCTTCAGCTGCTGTGCCAGGTACCGGGTCCGGCGGGGCGTACCCGCGCGTACGCTGTCGCGGGGTTTGCGTACACGGCCGAACTGGTGAGCCAAGCGACCCGGTTCGCGCAGGGCGAGCGCGGGCTGACCGCGATCGCGGCGCAGGCGGCCGGTGAGGTCTTCGCCCGGCTGAGCGCGAACGGCACCGGCGGCGCGCGGCTGGGCCCGCTGGTGCCGCTGGACCGCAACGCGGTGACCGCGCTGCTCGGCGCGCTCATCCTGCCCGGCCGCGGCGCGATAGGCCCGCGCCCCGGCGAGAACGCGTGGCAGCCGACCGAGGTGGACGCCACCGCGCCCCGGTCGGTGGCGATCACCGGGCTGGTCGGCCCGCGGCAGCTGTCCAGCTGGTGGCACGCCACCAGCTGGGTCAAGCGCTGGCCGCGCGGCGTCGGCGGCCTCGACGCGGCCGCGTGCTCGGCCTTCCTGCCGCCCGGGGTGAGCGGCGCGACCTCGGTGGTGGTGGGCATGGCCGGCCCGCCGCAGGATCGCGGCCCGGCCATCGCCGGTTATGTGACGGTCTCCGGGCACGACGCGGCCGAGGTCGAACTCGCCCGGGTCGCGACGCACGCCGCGGCGGAGGAGCGGGACGGATTCGTCGAGTTCTGCGACCGGCGGCATCATCTGGCCTTCGCGCACACCCTGCCCCTGGCGACCGGGTTACGCGCGTCCGCACCGGTGCACTGAGGCTTTACGCACGGCGCTTGGGTACCGGCACGCGCATTAGATCCTCGGCGACGTAAAGCTCGCCGTCGAAGTGCTCCCGTGCTTCGAGTTCGAACGCGGCAGAGTCCTGGTAGCGCTGGGAGAAGTGGGTGAGCACCAGCGTGCGCACCCCGCATTCGGCGGCGACGCGCGCGGCTTGGCCCGCGGTCAGATGGCCGTACGCGGCGGCGAGCGCGGTGTCCGCGGCCAGGAACGTCGACTCGATGATGAGCAGGTCCACGCCTTCGGCCAGTTCGTAGACGCCGTCGCACAACCGCGTGTCCATGACGAACGCAACGGCCTGGCCCGGACGCATGACACTCACTTCGCCGAGGGTGACGGTCCGGACGCCATGCTCGATCGTGCCCTCTCGCTGAAGCCGACCGACTGCCGGACCGCTGATGCCTCGCGCCGCCAACTGTTCGGGCAGCATGCGTAGCACCCGCGGTTCGGTGAGGCGGTAGCCGTAGGCATCGATGCCGTGGTCCAGGCGGACCGCGCTCAGCCGGCCGAAGCGCTCGTCGGCCAGGACGGCCCGCTCCCCCTCTGCGGGCCCTTCGATGCGATCCCCGGGCAGCATCATGTCCGGATCAGGGAACCGCCAGGCCAGCCGCGCGAAGGCTTCTCGTCCGGACGCCGGATAGTGGCAGTGCACCGGGTGATCGACGTTGTCGAGCGCGACCCTGGCCAGGACACCGGGCAGGCCGAAGCAGTGGTCGCCGTGGAAGTGCGTGACGCAGATCCGGTCAACGTCGGACGCCGAGACGCCCGCCAACGTCATCTGCCGCTGCGTACCCTCGCCGGGGTCGAACAGGAAACCCTCGTCGTCCCAGCGCAGGAAGTAGCCGTTGTGGTTCCGGGTGCGGGTCGGGACCTGGCTCGCCGTGCCGAGCACCACCAGTTCGCGCATGGGACAAAGATGTCAGACAAGCACAGTGTCAGAAGAGCACGGCGTCAGAACAAAGACAGCGTCAGAACAAAGCCTGGAGCGTCCCACCGTCCGGGGTGCCGAGGCCGGTGCACGCGTCCCAGCCCGGTCCTGCGCGATACGCCCCGTTGTTGCCATGCGTGATGTCGTGGAATCCGGGCTGCGCGACGCCTGGGGCGACATTCGCGTAGAGCGTCGGCTGGAGCAGGCCGAGCGGCTTGCCGGCCCGCTGCGCCAAGCGGCACACCAGCGCGGCCCAGAGCGGGGCCACCGCGCTCGTGCCGCCGACGACCCCCTCTTGGCCGTCAACGTAGATCTGATAACCGGTCTGCGGGTCCGCGTTGCCCGCGACATCAGGCACCCCGCGGCCCGAGGACGGGACGCCGGCGTTGGTCTGCCAGTCCGGAGCCGGGAAGACGGTGGAGACGCCGCCGCCGGTCGCGCCGCCGCCGGTGCCGTCGTTCCACACGGTTTCGTTCCACACGGTTTCGTTCCATGCGGCCGCGTCGACGGTCAGCCGGGTGCCGCCGCAGCCGAGGACGTGCGGGCTGGAGGCCGGGAAGTCGCAGTGCGGCGCGCCGTCCGGCGCGTTGTCGCTCGAACCGTTGTCGCCGGAGGCGGCCAGGACCGTCACGCCGAGCGCCACGGCGTCGGCGCAGGCCTGGTCGAGCGCGTCGCGGGCCTGCGCGGTCCACGAGTCCTCCGGGCCGCCCCAGCTGATCGAGATGGCGGCCGGGGCGGGGGTGGCGTGCGCGGCGGCGGCCACCGCGTCCACGAAGCCCTGGTCGGTGTTCGGCGCGAAGTACACCGCCTGGCCCGCGCCGGGGGCCAGCGCGCCGGCGACCTCGATGTCGAGCAGGACCTCGCCGTCCGGGCCGTTCGGGTCGCCGGTGGGGCTGTTCGCGCCGCCGTCCACCGCAACGGCGGTCACCGCGGGGGTCGCCAGGCCCAGGCCGCCGAAGTACGTGTCGAGGTCGCCCTGCGCGAAGCCGCCGCCGAGCTCGATGATCGCCAGGATCTGGCCCGAGCCGTCGAAGCCGGCCGGGAAGCCGTAGGCCGTGCCGACCTGCACCGGCGTGTACGAGGTCGCGGCGCTCGCGGCGGCGGCGAAGCGGAAGTGCGCGCGCGCCTGTGGCCGGTCGTCGATCCCGAGCACGGCGGTGACCACACCGGACAGCGCGTTCGGCAGGTTCAGCGGCCCGGTGCGGTAGCGGTGGGCCACGCCGTCCGGGGCCTGCGGGTGCGCCGTGCGCACCCGGGAGACCGCGGTGCCGAACGCTTCGCAGAAGGCTGACACAGCTCCCGCAAGCACCATGCGGCGCGCGCCGGGGTCCGCCTCGACGACCTCGATGCCGTGCCGTACCAGGGCTTCGCGGACGTGCTCGACGTCGTCGGGGTGCGCGCCGTAGCGGGTGCGCAACTCGTCGCGGGTCAGCCGGAGCCGGCCGGCCGCCACGTCGGCGGGCAGGTTCTGTCGGCGCCGCAGATAAAGCGAGACCTGGATGTGCTCGTCGGGATCGACCGGACCGAGCAGTTCGGAGTTGGGCAGCGGCCGGCGGTGCGAGGCGGCGAGTTCCATATTCAACATTTATCCCACACCCTGCCGGTTGGCGACCGTTTGGCGCCCCCGGCGCGCCGCAGCGGTGACCAGTAGCCGGGATCCCTGTTCGAAGAGCCGCCGCGATGCCGTCTGCGCCGGCGGCTAATATCGCAGGTTGACAGTCCCGACTTCGTCCGGGAACGATTGAGGCTTCGCGGGCCGCCCTGGTTAGGGAGTACCTTGATATCCTTCGAGCGGGTGACGAAAAGGTATCCGGACGGCACGGTCGCGGTGAGCGAGCTGAGCCTCGTCGCGCCGGACGGGGCGATCACGGTGCTGGTCGGCCCGTCGGGCTGCGGCAAGACGACCTCACTGCGCATGGTCAACCGGCTCATCGAGCCGACCGAGGGCCGCATCGCGATCGACGGGGTGGACGTGCGCGCCCGGCCCGCCGCCGAGCTGCGCAGGTCCATCGGCTACGTGATCCAGCACGCCGGGCTCTTCCCGCACCGGACCGTCGTGGACAACATCGCCACCGTGCCCCGGCTGCTCGGCCGGGACAAACGCTCGGCGCGGGCCAGGGCGCACGAGCTGATGGCCCTGGTCGGACTCGACCCGGCGCTGGCCAAGCGGTATCCGTACCAGCTCTCCGGCGGGCAGCAGCAGCGCGTCGGGGTGGCCAGAGCGCTGGCCGCCGACCCGCCGGTGCTGCTGATGGACGAGCCGTTCTCCGCGGTGGACCCGATCGTACGCAAGGGGCTCCAGGAGGAGTTCCTGCGCATCCAGTCGGAGATCGCCAAGACGATCCTGTTCGTCACGCACGACATCGACGAGGCGGTCAAGCTCGGCGACCGGATCGCGGTGCTGCGCGCCGGCGGCGTGCTGGCCCAGTTCGACCCGCCGGACCGGCTGCTGGCCGAGCCCGCGGACGCGTTCGTGGAGCAGTTCCTCGGCGTGGACCGGGGCATCCGCCGGCTCACCTTCTATCCGAGCGACGGGCTGAGCCTGACCGAGGCGCCGGTGGTCGCGGCGGACACGCCCGCGCTGTCCGCCCGCGACGCGGCGCTCGCCGCGGGGACGCCGTGGCTGCTCGTCGTGGACGCCGGCCGGCGACCGCTGGGCTGGGCGGACCCGGCCGCGCTGCCGGGCGAGGGACCGATCGGCCGGGCCCGGCTGACCGGATTCGGGCACGCGTTCGCCGCGGGTACCGACTCGCTGCGCGCCGCCCTCGACGCGGCGGTGCTCTCCCCCACCGGCTGGGCCGTCGGCACCGACGCCGACGGCCGGGTGCTCGGCGTGATCAGCCAGGAGGCGATCGCCGCGGCGATCCGCGCCGCGCACGCCCACGAGAGCAAGAGCGCGGAGCAGCAGCGCGAGGAGGCGCAGCCGCAGGACACGGCCGCGGCGCCGATGGAGCAGGCCCGATGAGCATCTTCGACCTGCCGAGCTACATCCAGCACTCCTATCTCGGGCTGCTCGGCGAGCAGCTGAAGGTCTCGTTCGGCGCGACCGGGGCGGGCCTGCTGATCTCGCTGCCGATCGGGCAGGCGAGCGCGCGCTGGCGGTTCGTCTACCCGCCGGTGCTCTCGCTGGTCACCATCGCGTACTCGATCCCGTCGCTGGCGCTGTTCGTGTTCCTGGTCGACTACTTCGGGCTGACCGACACCACGATCTTCATCCCGCTGACCGTCTACAGCCTGGCGGTCCTGGTGCCCGGCGTGGTGGACGGCATCCGGGCGGTGCCGCCGGAGGTGCGCATCGCCGCGGACGCCATGGGCTTCGGCCCGGCGCGCCGCTACTTCCAGGTGGAGCTGCCGATCGCCGCGCCGAACATCATGGCCGCGGTGCGGGTGGCCGCGGTCTCCAGCATCAGCCTGATGAGCGTCGGCGCGGTGCTCGGCAACCTCGGCGGCTTCGGCGAGCTGTTCATCACGGGCCTGCGCTTCTTCGACCAGCGCCTGGTCTGGCTCGGCCTGTTCACCCTGTTCGCGCTGGGCCTGCTGACCGATGTCGCGCTGCGCGGCGTGCAGCGGCTGCTGACCCCGTGGGCCGACCGGAGAGGCGCACGCGCGTGAACCTGGTCAACGACATCCGCGCCTTCTTCGGCGACCCGAAGTTCCACTCCGGCTACGACAGCATCTGGCAGCGGCTGGCCGAGCACTGCTGGTACTCGCTGATCATGATCGCCTGCGCCGCCGCGATCGCGCTGCCGCTGGCCTTCCTGACCGGGCACACCGGGCGCGGCGACGGCCCGATCTCGGCGCTGGCCGCGGTCGGGCGGGCCATGCCGAGCCTCGGGCTCATCGTGCTGCTGGCGGTCAAGATCGGCGTGTTCAGCTTCTACGCCGCACTCATCCCGCTGGTGGCGCTGGCCGTTCCGCCGATCCTGCTGACGACGCACGAGGGGCTGCGCGCGGTCGACCGCTCGGTGGTCGACGCGGCGCGCGGGATGGGCATGCGGCCGATGCAGATCCTGCTGCGGGTCGAGGTCCCTTCCGCGCTGCCGCTGATCCTCAGCGGGCTGCGCACCGCGGCGGTGCAGGTGGTGGCGACCACGACGATCGCCGCGGTCATCTCCTTCGGCGGCCTGGGCCGCTACGTGGTGGACGGCCTGTTCGAGTACGACTACAACCAGGTCGTCGGCGGGGCGTTCCTGGTCACGATGCTCTCCTTGGCGACGCTCGCCCTGTTCGCGCTGCTTTCCCGGCTGCTGGTCTCACCCGGCCTGCGCCGCCGCGACTGAACCGGTCACCCGGGCGGAAAGCGGAAAAGCCGAATCAGTACCCGCCATCGCACGTTTGTGCAAACGGCCCCGGGAAATTCATCCCGGGGCCGTTTGCACAAACGTGCACTCGATTGGTTCGAAATTCCTACCGCCGCATTTTCGGCGCACGCTTCTGATCCCGTACTGCCTCATGCGGCGGCGACTGCTCGCGCCAAAGCGTGCTCAAGCACCACGACCAGTGAATCGCGTACCGAGCCTTGGTCCCTCGCGTCGAATGAGATAACCGGTACCTCGTCGACCACATCCAGTGCCTCGCGTACCGCGTCGATCGGGTGGGTGAGTTCACCGTCGAACGTGTTGACCGCGACGGCGAACGGCATGCCCTTGCGCTCGAAGTAGTCCACCGCGGGGAAGCAGTCGTCCAGGCGCCGGCTGTCCACCACGACCAGGGCGCCGAGCGCGCCCTCGGTCACGTCGTCCCACATGAAGCCGAAGCGGTCCTGGCCCGGCGTGCCGAACAGGTACAGCTTGAGCGTCGGGTCGAGCGTGAGGCAGCCGAAGTCCATCGCCACCGTGGTGGTGGTCTTGTTCGGGGTCAGCGAGACGTCGTCGACGCCGGAGGCGACCTCGGTGATCGAGGCCTCGGTGGTCAGCGGCTCGATCTCGGAGACCGAGGCGACGGCCGTGGTCTTGCCGACCCCGAAGCCGCCGGCGACGACCATCTTGACCGGCAGCGGCGGTCGCGTGGCCGGCACCGTCTCTGTGTACACCTCAGTCGGCATCCCGTGAGCCGACGGAAGTGGGGATGGCGCGGAGTCCATCGATCACCCTTCGCAGTACGTCGATGTCCGATGCCGTGCCGGCACGCGGCACGTGCACCGCCAGGAACTGGCCGGCCCGGAGGTCCCCCGCGAGCACCCGGACCACGTTGAGATGCAGTCGAAGCTTGACGGCCACCTCGGCCAGGGACAGCGGGGCGCCGCAGGCCTCGACGATCGCGCGCCGCTCGAAGGCCAGCGCGCCGATCTTCCCGAGTCCCTCGGCGGTCGCCACCACCTGCGTCTCGACCGGCAGGCCCGCCTCGGCGGCGACCCGGCCGTCGGTGACCATGAACGGGCGGACCGCCGAGGCGCGATCCGCGCCGGCGCCCTGCGGCGCCCCGTCGCGCCCCGCCGCCGGGCCCGCCGGGTTCTGCTGCCGCCCGCCCTGCTTGCTCACCCCGTCGCTCCGGCGGCGCCGACGGTGTTCTTCAACTCCACGATCAGCGCCGGGCTCAGGATGGTGCCGACCCGGTTGGCGAACAGGGTCATCTCGTACGCGACGTTGCCGAGCTTGGCGTCCTTCGAGGCGACCACGCCGAGCACCGAGCCGCTGCCAATAGAGGAGACCAGCAGGTGGCCGCCCGCCATGTCGATGATGACCTTGTTGAGCGCGCCGAGCCCGTAGTTGCCCGCAGCCCCCATCGCGAGGCTGGTGATGCCCGAGACGATGGCGGCCAGCCGCTCGGAGTCGGCCTGGTCCCCCGGTCGGGACACGGCTATGAGCAGTCCGTCGGAGGAGACCGCTATCGCGTCGACCACGCCCGCGGTCTCCGCGGCGAAGCGGCTGACCATCCAGGTGAAATCGGCGGCCGCGGCACGAATGCCGTCCGCGTCGGTGGTGGAGGCGGTCATTGCCTCTCTCCCTTCTCCTCGTCGGTGTCCCCCATGGGCGGCGGCACGTCACCGTCCGCCCCGGGAGGCTGGATCGGCAGACCCTGCGCGCTGTCGCGCAACGCCTGGTCGACCCCGGCTTCGAACTCTTCGATCGCCGCGCGCGCCGCCTCCGCGTCGAGCTGCGTCGCCGGGGCGAGCGAGATGCCCCCGGCGGCGGAGGTCTGCGGTGCGGGTCCCGCGCCGCGGACCCGGCGCGGCAGCGTGGGCGGCCGCTGCGCCATCGATCCCTCCAACTGCCTGCCCGCCGGACGCGGCGCCAATCCCGCGGCCACCGGTGTCTCCTGGTCCCGGCGCTGCTCCGGCATCGGCGGGGTGGGGACGGTGCGGGGCGCGGGGGCGGACCCGCCCGTACCGCGCTGCGCCAGTTCCACCGGGCCGAGCAGGAGCTCGTCGGACACGGCGATCCGGGCGGTCAGCCCGCCGCCCGCGGTCTGCAACAGCGTGACCTGCGCTCCGGTGCGCTGGGCCAGCCGCCCGACCACGAACAGGCCGAGCACCTTGGTGGGAACCAGGTCCAGCCGCTCGCGCCGGACCAGTTGCTCATTCTCCTGCATCAGGCGCTGCGTCGTCATCCCGACGCCGCGGTCCACGATCTCGACCACCGCGCCGTGCGAGGCGCTGCGCACCGCCACGTCCACCGTGCTGGAGGTCGGCGAGAACGCCACCGCGTTCTCCACCAGCTCGGCGATCATCAGGGTCAGGTCGCCGATCGCGGACGGGGTGACCATCGAGTCGCCCTCGGTGCCGAGCACGACCCGCTGGTAGCCCTCGATCCGGCCGATCGCCGAGCGCACCACGTCGGTCAGCCGCATCGGGGTCGCGTCGACGGCCGGCTCGCGCTCCCCGGACAGCAGCACCAGGCTGTCCGCGCCGCGTTGCAGGCGCACCGCGAGGTGGTCGATGCGGTAGAGCCGTTCGAGCAGCACCGGGTCGGTCTCGCTGCGCTCCATCGCGTCGATGAGCGCGAGCTGGCGGCCGGTGAGGTTGTAGATGCGCCGCCCGACGTTGCCGAACATCTCGGCGGTGTTGCGCCGGACGAGCACCTGGCGCTCCAGGACCCGCACCGCGGTGCCCTGGAGCCGGTTGAACGACTCGGCCAGGTCGCCGATCTCGTCGCGGGTGGCGATCGAGACGTGTTCCAACTCGGGGGCGCCGCCGTCCTGCCCGAGATCGTCGTCGGCGACCCGCTGGAGATCCTGTTCCGCGACGGTGGCGATGCGGGTGGCCGCCCTGGTCAGCCTCAGGACCGGGCGGGCGATCGAGTGCCGGATTATCACGCTCAGCACGACCAGGCCGGTCAGCAGCGCCAGGGCCAGCAGGACCAGCGCGACGGCGGTCCAGGCGGCCACCGACGCGCTGTGCGCGGCCCGGCTCACCACGTTGTCCGTGATGGTGTGCTCCATGATCGACCGCGCATCGCTCTGGGCGAGCACGTCGTCGCTGATCTGGCGGGAGTAGCCGGTCAGCTGGATCAGCGCGACCTTGTCGCCGGAGATGAACGCCGCGCCGGCGCTCTCCTCGAACTGGTCGATCGTCTCCTGCTGCGAGTTGTCGTGGATGCCCGCGAACATCACGTAGTCGGCGTGCGGGACGAAGCCCTCCAGTGACGTGGCGTACGCGGAGGCCACGCCGTCGTACTGTTCGGCCAGCGGGTACTGGACGGCCGCCTCGGTCGGGTTGTCCGCGATGTCGGTGAGGGCGGCCTCTCGCTCGTTGGCGGCGAGGTCGGTCGCGAAGAGGGTGTTGAGCTCGGCGGCGGGGACGGCGGACGGGACCGGGTCGGAGGCCATCTGCTCCAGGCCGATCGCGCCGTTGAGGTCGCCCATCGTCTTCGTGTAGGAATCCAACAGGATGGTGCCGTTGATCGACCCGCTGTGTACCAGCTTGCGCACGTGGGCGAGCTTGCCGACCTGGTCGAGCGCGTCGCGCATCTTCTGCGGCGGGTTGTCGTTGTACGCCGCGAGCACCACGACCCGCTGCTTGTCGGTGGTCTCCATGGCGCGGTCGTACGCGGTGATGTCGACGAGCTGGATGCTGCCGATCACCCCGAGCCCGTCCTCCTGCTCAAGGCTCAGGTCGTTGATCAGTGTACTGACCTGCTCGGTGGTGTTCATGTACGAGGCCGCGCTCTCCCAGTCGCGGGCCGAGTTGACCTGCTGGGTCACCAGCGGCGTGAGCAGCACGATGATGCCGACGGCGGGCAGCGCGATCAGGGCGTCGAGCTTGCGCCGGAACGGAACCCGGTCGAGCCGCCGTTCCGGTCTGCGGCCGTGCGCCGGACGTCCCTGCTCCTGCCCGCTGCGCACAGTCACAGTGCTTGCCTCCCCGGGCGCCGAGTACGCCGTCCGAGTGCAAATTGGGCGGCCTCGACATGATGATCAGACTTTAGATCCGAGCCGGGCAGCACAGTATCGAATCAGGCGCCGGTTTGTCGCCATCCGGTCACTCGGCGGTTTGTTCCGGCGGGATTAACAGCCGCGGGACGGCGGTTGTCGACGTTGGTCGCGGTTGTTGACCGTGGTTGTTTGAGTGCGCAAGCGATACCTATCGGTGATCGAACGCTGGTTGACTGCCCGTCGGCCCGGTCGATTGGATTGCATAAGGGCATTTCCTGCATTCCGCGCCGGGAACCCGCCCGCCGCGGACCTCCGGGCTGAAGGAGCCACTGTGAATTCCAGGGTTACCACGCGGTTCACCGCCGCCGCGTCCGCTGCACTTCTGACCGGCGCGTTCCTCGCGGGTTGCAGCAGCAGTAGCGGCGGCACGACGTCGAACCCGCTCACCGGGGGCGGCGGGAACCAGGCCGGCGGCTCCATCGTGGTCGGGTCGGACAACTTCCTGGAGAGCGTGCTGCTCGCCGACGTCTACGGCCAGGCGCTGGCCGCCAAGGGCTACAAGGTCAGCTACAAGCTGAACATCGCCAGCCGTGAGGTCACCTACGGCCTGCTCAAGAACGGCCAGATCACCCTCAAGCCGGAGTACAACGGCGCGCTGCTGGCATACCTGGACAAGCTGGCCGGCAAGACCTCGCCGCAGACCTCGACGGCCCAGGTGGACAGCGCGATCGTCACCGAGCTCGCGCCGGGCCTTGAGGTCCTCGACCCGGCGCAGGCGCAGGACAACGACACCCTGACGCTGAGCAAGAGCGCTGCGGGCAAGTACAACCTGAAGGCGGGCGCGTCGATCGCCGACTTCGTCACGGCGCTGAACGGCGGCCCGGTGTCGATCGGCGCGGCGGCCGAGTTCCAGACCCGCTACCAGGGCATCCTCGGCCTGGAGCAGGCCTACGGGCTCAAGGCCTCGCAGATCACCTTCAAGTCGCTGGACGCGGGCGGCACGCTGACCGAGACGGCGCTGTCCCAGAACGCGGTGGACGCGGGCGACCTGTTCACCACCGACCCGACGATCAGTCAGAACGGCCTGGTCACGCTGGCCGACCCGAAGAACATCTTCGGGCTTCAGAACGTGCTGCCGCTGGTGAACAAGAGTGCGCTCAGCGCGTCCGGCGTCACGGCGCTCAACGCGGTGGACGCCAAGCTGGACAGCGCGACGCTGCTCTCGCTGGACGTGAAGGTGCAGTCGCAGAAGCAGGACCCGGCCACGGTGGCCAAGGACTGGCTGACGTCTCAGGGCCTGATCTAGGCGCGGTTTATCTAAGCAGGCAGATTATCTGCGTGAAAGTGGCGGGAACTGGCCGATCCGGTTCCCCCACCTGGTTCGCACAAGGCAACCCACGTACTCTGTGCCACAAGTGACGGCTGCCGTCCACCGCGTCCCGGTGGACGGCAGTGTCATACACAGTGGCGCAGCAGTGGCGGAGGGCCTGATGCACAGCGGGATTCTCGGTGGAGCCGGGCGCTCCGTCCTGGTCGTGGCGGCGGTGTTGCTGTGCACGCTGGCCGGCCCGACGGGCACCGCCGCCGCGAAAACGGCGTCAACAGCGTCGCCGAGTACAAACACGGGTGCGATCAGGCCCCATCTCGTCCGGCCGTTCACCGGCACGGGCTGCCACACCTATGACTACTGGAGTGGCGCGCACGTCTGCATCACCGTCGTCGGCAGCGGCCTCAACGTGCAATCGGTCACCGGCGAGACCGACGGTCCGGACTCAGACTGGGGACACCTGTGGGACACGGCCGGAGTGATCAGCATCTACGGTCACCCGACGAACCACCACCTGACCGTCAGCTGGGCGTCAGGCGGCGGGGTGTGGCTGGCCAACGGGGACAACTTCTGCTTCACCGACACCACGCTGAACCAGACGGCCTGTCTGACTATTCACAACTGAGCCCTGTGGGCAGGCCGAGCAGTTCGGCGGTCGCGCGCTCGGCACCCGCCTCGTCCGCGAGCACGGCGGGTACGGCATACGGCCGGTCGGAGCCGAGCACGAGTGACGCAGAACCGCCACGCGCCGCGTCAAGCGCCGCGCCGACCGCCGCGATCGCGACCGCGCCATAAGAAGAGGTGTCGAACCACACCGCCGGATCGGCGGCGAGGTCCGGGCCGCCGCGCGCCGCGGCACGCTCCCGGTGCAGCGGCGCGAGGCCGCTGAGCATGGCGAAGCACACCTTGAGCGTCGGGTGCGCCGCGCGCCCGAACGCGGCGAGAGCGTGGTGCGCCGTATGCATCTGCTGGACGTAGTCCACATTCGCGGCCCACCACGCGGGAGCGTTGCGCGAGGTCGCCGGCCCGGGATGCACGAAAAGCGGCTTGCCGCGCTCCTCCAGCACCCGCAGCAGCGGCTCGCAGCGCGCAAAGCCCGCGCGGTCCGCCAGCACGGTCGCCGGTAATTGGAGGCCAACGCACCCGGCATCGAGCCAGGCGCCGAGTGCTGAGCGGTCCGGTTCGGTGACGCAGGCGGCAGCCCACGCGCCGAAGCCCTCCGGCAGCGCGAGCGCGCCAAGGTGATACGCATCGAGCAACGGCGCGGCCTCGTCCGCCGGCAGCAGTTCGATGCCGAGTGGTGAAGAGAGCGAGACAAGGGCGAGACCTAGCCCGTCGGCGCGGTTCAACCCTAACCGGTGCGGTACGTCGTGGTCGCGCGGGTTGATCGGGTAGTCCGGCTCGCCGTCGAGGACGAGCGTCCATCCATCGAGCAACGGCGGCGCCGTACGCTCGCGCAGCGCTTGGATGAACCCCGCCGTCCATAGGTGCTGGTGGACGTCTACTCGCAACCTGATTCCTCAGTGACGCTTGTGACAGCTGTGACAATGCATGTGGTCAGGGATGCCGACGATTGTTGCACGCGGTACGTGATTAACGCGCCGCGCCGGGGCAGCGGGGCAGCATGGTGCGCCCGACGCGATAGCTCTTCTTCCCGATCAGAGCACGCAACTGTAAGAGTGCGGACTGTAAGAGTGCGAACTCAGCGCACGCACACGGCGCTGAACGGATGCCGTGTCCTGATCAGCGCGCCGGACGATCTTGCGGTCGTCCACGATGAAGACGCGCACGTCGGCGCCGCCTTCGTCGGGTGAATCGTCACCCGACGACCGTGCTCCTCGCGGCGCACTCGCGTTCCACCGCCGCACTACGAACACTGGCACGCCTGGCGAAGCTCGGCGCGTGTTTGACCGATGCCATTCGAAGCGTGCTTAAACCCCGTGCCGTATGCGATCGTGAAGGGGCGGAGCCTCGCGCGAGCGGCTCGGCGTCAGGAGGCGAACATGGAACCCGAAAGCAGCGACCGCGGCCGCAGGGGCCGGCGGGGGCGCCGGGAGCGGCGCCGCGACCAGCAGCCGGACGGCGAGTCGTGGAACCTGCGCTTCGAGTCGATCGGCATCCGCATTCCGGCGGCGATGGTGGCCAAGTCACCGACGCTGCTGAAGGCGGCCGTCGAGGAGGTCTGCTGGCGGGTCGCGCGGGACGCCTGGCTGGCCGCCCGGCCGAGCCGCTGGCGGCTGCGTGCCTACGCCGCGTGGTCCGCGCAGCGCGCCGAACTCGACCGCATCCGGGATCAACTGCGCCGCCTGGTCGAGGCGGAGTTGCTCACCTGCTGACCCGGCCCGCTTAGTCGTGGTCGTGCCCTCGACGCCGTCCGACCCAGGCGGCCAACCCAGCGGACAGCAGATCGCCGACGGTGGTGAGCAGGCGGGAGGCGAGCGCGACCGCGGTGGCCTTGCCCACGCTGAGCACCGGCGAGAGCGATGCGACCAGCACGACCTCACGCACGCCCGCGCCCGCCGGGGCCAGCACGACCAGGAAGCCGGCGCACCACGCGAACGCGAATCCGCCGGTGGCCAGCAGGAAAGTGCGGCCGTCGGCCGCGCCGAGCCGCGTCGCGAGCAGCCAGACCGCCGCGCCGTTCAGCACCCAGTACAGGATGGCCCACAGCGTCGCCACGACGATCGCGCGACCGGTCAGCGGCACCTCCTGGGGCGGTCGGCGGGCCAGCCGCAGCAGCCGGTCGATCATCGGGTTGAGCACGCGCGGATGCAGGCCGACGAGCAGCACCGGCGTGGCGAGGAAGGCCCAGCCGTATCCCCCGGTGGCCGAGCCGGTCAGGCCCGCCACGGCCGCCACGGCCGCGGTCAGCAGCCCGGCGGCCAGCGAGACGAGCATGGTGACCACGGCGACGGTCGCCGAGCGGCGCCGCGGAATCCGCTGTGCCTGGCCGAGTTCCATCTGAGCCAGCACCGGCCACACCGCACCCGGCAGATACTTGCCGATCTGCCCGACGAAGAAGATCCGCGCCGCCGGTGCGACCGGCACCCGTGACCCGGCGGCGGCCAGCAGCGAGCGCCACACCTGCATCGTCGCCACCAGCGAAAGCAGCACGAACGCGAACGATCCGAGAAGCGCGCCGACGCCGAAGTCGGCGAAACCCGAGCGCACCTGCGGCCACTGATCGGCCACCGCGTAACCGCCGAGCGCCACGGTCGCCAGGACGAACACGACGCGCACGGCCCTGCTGCCGAGCAGCGCGGTGACGCGTGACGTGAGCGACCGGGACGGGATCTCTGCGGGCTGCGCCTCGGCCGTGGCGTCGCCGTCAGCCGATTCACGCACGATGGTCGTCCGCTCTCTCACAGGGCGAGCTTAACGGGCATTCCGCATCAGGCATCCCGGCTATTGTCTGGTGGCATGCGAGTGACGGTGTTCGGCACCTATGACGTCAAAGCGCACCCCCGCGTCGGAATCATCGCCGACGGCCTGCGCGCTCACGGCTACGAGGTGCAGGAGTGCAACGCCCCGCTCGGCCTGGACACCGCCGCGCGCGTGGCCATTCTCGCGCAACCGTGGCGAGTGCCGGTGCTGCTCGGCACACTGGCACGGCGCTGGCTGCGGCTCATCGGCATCGCCCGCCGCCAGCCGCGGCCGGACTTCGTGCTCGTCGGCTACCTCGGACACTTCGACGTTCGGCTGGCCCGCCTGCTGTTCCGGCGCACCCCGATCGTCCTCGACCACCTCATCGGCGCGAGCGACACGGCGCGCGACCGGCAGTTGTCCGGCGGGTTCCGGCAGGTTCTGCTGCGCGCGATCGACTCCGGCGCCCTGCGTTCGGCCGACCTGGTCGTCGTGGACACCGACGAGCACCTCAGCACTCTGCCTCCGGAGTACCGCGACCGCGCCGTGGTGGTGCCGGTCGGTGCGCCGCGTACGTGGTTCGACGCCGCCCTTACGCCAGCTGATGATCCAGCCGATGGCACGCGGGAGCATCCGCCGCTGCGCGTGCTGTTCTTCGGGCTGTACACCCCGCTCCAGGGAACACCGGTCATCGGAAAGGCCCTTGCGCGCCTTTCCGGCTCACCGGTCGAGGCGACCATGATCGGGAAGGGCCAGGACGCGGCGGAGACCCGGCAGGCGGCCTCGGCCAACGGCGCCGTGCGCTGGCTGGACTGGGTCGCCCCGGACGAGTTGCCCGCGCTGGTCGCGGCGCACGACGTGTGTCTCGGGATCTTCGGCACCGGTCCGAAGGCGCTGCGCGTGGTGCCGAACAAGGTCTTCCAGGGAGCGGCCGCCGGCTGCGCGATCGTCACCTCCGACACCGCCCCGCAGCGCCGGACCCTCGGCGAGGCCGCCGTATTCGTCCCGGCGGGAGACCCGGACGCGCTCGCCGAGGCGCTGTTGCGGCTGGCCGGCGACCGGGCCGGGCTGCGCCGGGCCCGCGAGGCGGCTGCGCACCTCGCGCTAAGCTCGTTCGCCTCCGAGCAGATCGTCAGACCGTTGATCAAGCGGCTCGACGAACTCGTCCCCGCCGCCGTACGACGACCCACGTGAGCTGTTGAGAGGCCCCGCAATGAGCGACCACAGCGCGAACGGACCGAGCATCGCGCCGACCCGGACTGCGCTGGACCGGCTGGCCCCGCTGGCGCCGAACGCCTGGCTGCGGTACGACCTGGTCCGCCGGATGATCCCGCCGACCGTACGGGACGTCCTTGAGATCGGTTGCGGCATGGGCGCGGTCGGTGTGCGCCTCGCCGCGCAGTACGACTACCTCGGGCTGGAGCCGAGCCCTGAGTCGTTCGCCGTGGCCGAGGCGCGTATCGCAAGCAGCGGCCGCGGCGAGGTGCGCAACGTGCTTGCCGAGGACCTGCCCGCCGACCAGTGCTTCGACCTGGTGTGCGCCTTCGAGGTGCTGGAGCACATCGAGGACGACGGCGGGGCGCTGGAGTCCTGGGCCAGCCGGGTGCGCCCCGGCGGCTGGCTGCTGCTGTCGGTCCCGGCGCACCAGGCCCGCTTCTCCGCCTTCGACGAGATCGCCGGGCACTTCCGCCGCTACGAGCCCGCGGGCCTGACCGCGCTGCTGGAGAAGACCGGCTTCGAGCGGGTCGAGGTACGCGAGTACGGGATGCCGCTGGGCTTCCTGCTGGAGGCCGGACGCAACGTGGTCGGCCGGCGGCGGCTGGCCGCGGCGCCCAAGGCGTCGATGGAGGAACTGACCGGCGCCTCGGCCCGGCTGTACCAGCCGCGCGGCTCGCTGTACGGAGGGGTCGCCCGCTTCGGCACCGCCCCGTTCCGGTACATGCAGCGCGGATTCCCGCGCAACGGCACGGGTCTGGTCGCCAGGGCGCAACTGCCGGCGAGCCAGCGGGCTGCTGGTTAGTGCTGTGGCGGCCGACCTTAGCCCTGCCCTGGCGCGCCTTGTTGCAAGCTAAGGCCGGCCGCTACAGCACTAGGTGGTAACGCCGCCCACAGCGCTACCACCTACTTGCACCGGGGTGTCACTCGCCCCGGGAGCGGACGATGAGGTCCGCGAGCAGCGCGATCGCGCCGATGATCATTCCGGTCAGGAAGACCAGCACCGTGTCCCCGGCGATCCGCAGCGGGTGCGCCACCAGGTCGTAGACGCCCTTCGCGGCACCGATACCGACCAGCCAGAGCGCCGGGGGCATCAGGACCTTGAGCGGGTTGAAGTACATGACCATCCGCAGCACCTGGAGGATGTAGCGGTAGGCGTCCTTGACGAACTTGAACTTCGAGACGCCGGAGCGCTTGCCGTACTCGATCGGCACGTAGGCCACGTCGTGCTGGTTGGACAGGAACGCCAGCGTGATCGTCGTGACGCAGGAGAACCCCGGGGGCAGCAGCCGCAGGTACGGCTGCGCGACCTCGCGGCGCATCGCCCGCAGACCCGAGTTGAGGTCCGGGATCTTCTGGTTGACCAGCCGCTCGGCGATCTTGCGGATGAGCCACTTCGCCGGGACGCGCAGCAGTTTGTGCGTGCCCTCCTCGGTGGTGCGCGCGCCGACGACCTGGTCGATGCTCCGGTCGGTGTCGAGCATCCGGACCAGCTCGGGGATGCGCTCGTTCGGATACGTCATGTCCGCGTCGGTCCACACGACGATCTCGCCGCGCGCCATCTGCGACCCGATCCGGCGCACCGTGCCGGCCCCGCCGTTGCGGCGGAAGGCGACCACCTTGAGGTTCGGGAACTCCTCCTCGGCGGCGAGGAGCACCTGGAGCGTCGTGTCGGTCGACGCGTCGTCCACGGCGAGCAGTTCGTAGCTGTACCCGGCGCCGTCCAGCGCCGCGCTGATCCGCTTGATCTCCATCAGGACGTGGGCGTCCTCGTTGTAACACGGCAGGACCACCGTGACGTGCGGATTTTCGCCGCCGCGGGATGGCGTGCCGTCAGCCGACGCCGCGGCGGCCGTCGGCTTGGCCGGATCTGTGAGCAACACTCGTGCAGGTTCCCTTCCAGTTGGACCGTGGGCGTCCCCAGGGTAGTCAGCGCTGCTAACGTTTGGCCACGCGCCCGCCGGAACTCTTCGCCCTGCGGCAGGAGAGGCTCAGCTAGCCTTCATGCTGGCTCTCTATCTTCGCTCAGTCCCGGCCGCGCACGCCGCCGCTTCCGAACTTGCAACGGGAACAGATGACCAGGGAAACCGACGCCGTGACCACCGAGAACCCCAGCGCTGTGCAGGGCCGTCCGGGCGAGGTGCCCGACGGCGCGGCGAGCGGGGACGGCCAGGCGGCCCGCTCCGGCGCACGGCGGCGGCCGGCCGCGCTGACCGTGGTCTCGCTCCTCGCCGTGGCGCTGTTCGCGCTCTGGGGCATCGGCACTCCGCTGATCGGCACCTCGTCCCTGACCTCGACCAGCGAGATGGTCGGCGAGAGTCCTTACGCCGAGTCCGGATTCGTCGGGAGCACGACAACCAACGCATACCTCGACGATACGTACACCTCGCTCTTTCCCAGCGTCATCCTGTACAAGTCGGCGCTCAAGGGCGGCCTGACCAACGGCCAGTGGGATCCGTACATGAGCGGCGGCGTGCCGCTCGCCTCGACGCCGAACTACGCGCTGGCCTCCCCGCTCTCGCTCGTCTATTACGCGCTGCCGACGTGGCTTGCCCCGGCCTACGAGCGGCTGCTTGAGGTCCTCGTCTGCGTCGGCGGCTGCTACCTGTTCCTGCGCCGGCTCAAGCTGTCCCGTCCAGCCGCGATCACGGCCGGCATGGTGTTCGCGACCAGCGGCTTCGTGGTCGCGTGGCTGAACTTCCCGCAGACCCGGGTGGCGGCCTTCATTCCAGCGCTGTTCTGGACGATCGAGCGGTACCTTCAGGAGCGGCGGCTGCGCGACGCGGCGCTGATCCCCCTCCCGCTCGCTTCGATGCTGCTCGGCGGCTTCCCCGCAGTCGCCGGTTACGCGGTACTGACCGCGGGTGCGTACGCACTGACGCGCATCGCCGTCGAGCACCGTTCCACGCTGCGCAAGGCATGGCGGCCGCTCGTCGGCACCGGCCTGGGCGCGGCGGCGGGCGTGGGGCTGGCCGCGTTCCAGCTACTGCCGTTCTCCGCATTCCTGCACAGTTGGTACACCGACGGCCGTGCGCAGAACGGTGCACAGCACCTCGACCCGACCACCCTGCTGACCGCGTTCGCCCCCTGGGCCTTCGGCGGTGTCAACGCGAACAACCCGCCGGTGTCCTACGTCGGCCCCAACCTCGTCGAGTCGCTGAGCTACATCAGCGCGGCGGCGGCGGTCCTGGTGCTGGTGGCCTTCGCGTTGCAGCGCTCGGCGCGCGCGATGCTGCCGCGCGGCGTGTGGGTCTTCTTCGCCGCCGCGACGCTGGCCTGGGGCGGGCTGATCTACCTCGGCGGCTGGCCGCTGGTGGCGGTGCAGGACCTGCCGGGACTGCGCTCCGTGTTCTCGATCAACTACATCGGCCGCTCCCGCAGCGTGCTCGGCTTCCTGCTGGCCGTGCTGGCCGGCGTCGGCTTCGAACTGCTGCTGCGGCACCGCGCGGCGGCCCGGTCCCGGTCCGGCACACGCTGGGCGGCCGGCGTCGTGGTGGTCACGACGGGGGTCACCGCGGTCCTGATGTACTTCGGCGTTAAGGACTCGCGCACCGAGCAGCGGCTGCTCAGGCAGGCGCACGCCCCGGGCACGCCGTGGCCGACGTTCTGGCACCAGATGATCTACTCGTGGCTGCTGATCCTGGCCGCGATCGCCTGCGTGGCGCTGCTGTGGATCGCGGCGCGGCGGCGGGAACTGCCCGGCGGCGAGCGGACGTGGCGCAGGATCCGCTTCGCCGCCGCCGCGGCGCTGCCGCTGCTGATCGCGGGCCAGAGCATCAACCTGCTGACCGAGTACTATCCGAAGTCGAGCACCGACACGTTCTACCCGGTCACCGACACCCACTCGTATCTGGCCGCGAACCTCGGCGAGCAGCGGTACGCGGCGGGCGGCAGCGGAATGGTCTTCGGCACGAACGTGGCATACGACCTGCGCTCGGTCGACGGGCACGCGTTCATCAACACCGCGTTCACCGCGCTGCTCAAGGGCATCCCGGGCAACCCGGTGCCGTTCGCGACCTACATCGACATCGACGCTTCGACCGCCGCGGCCACCAGCCCGATCCTCGACACGCTCGGCACGAAGTACTTCGTGACCGCGCTCAGCGACCCGATCCTGGGCACCGAGACCGCGGCGAAGAGCGACGGCTCCCAGCTCACCCTGCGCCCCGGGCAGTCGGTCAGCGAGCCGGTCCCGGCGATCGGGGCGCTGCGCGGCGTCGGCATCACGGCACAGGGCACGATCCCCGACGCCCTGGGCGCCAGCGATCCGGACAGCTGGATCCAGGTCACGCTGCGCGACCCGTCCGGGACGCAGGTGGCCCAGTCCAAGCGGATGACCAACGAGCTGAACACGAGCGACCCGTTCCTGTTCCCGGTGACGGCCGACTCGGTGGCCTCCGGCACCCGGCTGACCGCGACGATCACCCTGCACGCCACCGCCCCGCTGACGCTGGCCGCGACCAACGGCGCCGCTCCGGCGCTGACCACGGTGGCCGGGGCCGCCGACGGCCTGAAGCTGGTGCACGTGGGCACCAGCGCGATCTACCAGCGCACGACCGCGCAGCCGCGCATCCGCTGGGCGTCGAACAGCCAGGTCGTCACCGATCAGAACCAGCGCGTGCAGATGCTCGCCGCCGGGCAGGTTGACGGCGACTCGGTGCTGCTCTCCAGCGGCGGCCCGCAGGCCGCCGGCCAGCCCGCCTCGGTGGACGTGGACGAGGACGGCCTCGACACCGTGTCCGCCACGGTGAACGCGAACGGCCAGGGCTATCTGGTAGTTGCGGACGCGGACCAGGTCGGCTGGACGGCCGCCGTGGACGGCAAGAAGGCACCACTGCTCCCCGCCGACGAGGGCGTGGTAGCCGTCTCGGTCCCGGCAGGAACGCACACCGTCACCCTGAACTTCGCCGCACCGCACGGAACCATCGCGTACACGCTCACGGCCGGGACGGCGGTGATCCTGGTGGCTGTTGTCATAGGCGAGGCGTGGTGGATCAGGCGGCGGCGCAAGTCAGAGCCCGGCCTCGGCGGCATTGCGGCGCAATAGTCGCGGAATAGTCGCTGAATGGCTGCGAACCGAACGTCACCGCCGCAGTACGACAAGCTGCCCGTCGCCGCCCCGCTCGATGTGGACCGCCGTCAGATCCGGGACGATCAGATCGGCTTCAAGCTGATCGGCGGTGTGCGTGGTCGTTACGGCGACGGTGCTCGCCCCGGCGGCGCGCGCCGCCGCGAGCCCGGCCGGAGCATCCTCGAAGACCAGGCACCGTTCCGGCGAGACGCCGAGCAGCTTCGCGCCGAGCAGGAAGGGCTCGGGGTCCGGCTTGCCACGGCTCACGTCGTCGATCGTGACGACGCGCGGCGCGTCGATCCCCGCGGCAGCCAGCCGGATCCGGGCGAGCGCGCGCCCGGCCGAGGTGACCACGGCCCAGCGCCCGAGCGGAGCGGCAGCCATGAGCTGCGCGGCACCGGGCAGCAACTTGACGTCGGCGGTATCGGTCATCTCCAACTCGTCCAGCCGTGCGGCGGCCGGACCGATGACGTCGGGAGGCACCAGATCGGCGAGGATCTCGGTAGCCGGGCGGCCGTGCCGGGGCACCACGGCGAGAAGTTCGCCGGGAATCGCGAACTCGGCGGACACCGTGTCCCAGCTGCGCAGGACCGAAGCCGTGGAGTCGACCAGCGTTCCGTCCATGTCGAACAGCAGGGCGTCCACCTCGAAGCGCATGATCGCGGAGTCTAACCGGACCGTGGGAACGGACCGTTAACCGCAGATGTGAAGCACGCAGCCTGCCCGCGATCAGCACTGCGCATTCAGCAGACCTGAACGCTCGCGGTCGTGTGCTCGGACTCCAGCGTGCCGAACACGGCCATCCTCCGGTAGGCGTTGAACACCGGATCGCAGGTGGTGAGCGTGATGTAGCTGCCCGGCCGGCTCAGGCCCGAGCGGCCGGGAATCGGGGCGAGCACTTCGACGGCCGTCGCCGGCATGTACACGGGATCCTTGACGATGCGGTACGTGTACACGGTGTTGCCCTCGCGCACCACGATCTTGTCGCCGGCCTTCACCTCGTCGAGGTAGCGGAACATGTCGCCCCACGTGCGCCGATGCGCCGCGACCGCGAAGTTGCCGGCCCGGCCGGGCAGCTGGGTCGTCGGATACCAGCCGACGCCCTGCATCAGCTCCGGCTGCTTGATGCCGTCGAGCACCGGCCAGGTCTCCGGATTGCGGATGCCGGGGATCTGGATCGTGGCGAACGGCTGTCCCGGCGCCGGCACGATCGACTCCGACTTCGCCCACGCCCGGCCCAGCTCGCACACATTGCCCGCAGCCGCCCGGTGTGCGACGACGTCGGTCCACCACAGCAGGTAGACGATGTACAGCAGAATGACCACGCCGCATGTGATCATCACTTCGCCGGCAGTACGAAACAGGGTACGGGCAACAATCCAGAACATAAGCCCCATCTTGCCGCCCGGGCCCGAGTATCCGGCAGCAACACTCATCCAAGTCCCTTGACTCATAAGATCGGATAATCAGCCGAGTCCGGATCACCGCTTAGCAGAATGGCCGAGCATGCCGAACCTGATGTGGACCTGGCAGGAGGCCGTGGCCGTCGCCGGATTGCTCACGGCCGGCTGGGTCGTGTTGCGGCGGCTGCGGGCCTGGCAGCGCGCCCAGCCGTTTCTGCGCGAGACCGCGCTGATCATCGGGTTGTACGGGCTATGGCAGTTCGCCGGCTCGCTGGCGGGTTCGGGAACGTACGCCGCGGTCGGGCGGGGGCAGTGGATCTGGAACACCGAGCGCTCGGCGCTGCTGCCGAGCGAGCGCACGGTCCAGGGGTGGATCCTGCCCCATCCGGTCATCGTCCAGGCCGCGAACCTGTACTACGACATCATGCACTTCGGCGTGATGATCTTCTTCCTGGTCTGGCTGTTCGCCTGGCATCAGGAGGCCTATTCGCGCTGGCGCACCACGATCGCCCTGGTCACCGCGGCGTGCCTGTTGATCCAGCTGATCCCGGTCGCCCCGCCGCGGATGATCCCGGGCCTGGACATGGTCGACACCGCGGTGAAGTACGGGCAGTCGGTCTACAGCGCGGCCGGCGGGTTCGATCCCGACCAGCTCTCGGCGATGCCGTCGGTGCACGTGGGCTGGGCCGTGCTGGTCGCCGTGTGCGCATACCGGGTCAGCACTTCACGATGGCGTTACCTGGGCATGGCGCACGCGGCTGCGACCATATTCGTCGTCACGGCCACCGGGAATCACTACTGGGCCGACGGGATCGTCGCGGTGGTGCTGCTCGTCGCGGCGCTGATCGCGCAGCGGACCGTAAGGACGCTGTTGCGGCGGCACGTGACGGCGCGTAAAGACCTGGCCAAGCAGGACGTTGAGCACGGCAGCCTTGTTGACGTGAGGTAACGGGGCGTCCAGTATCACCGGCAGCTGCATAGCTACTGGCGAGTAACCCACTACTCGCACTCGTCAACCTTCATCTTGTCGCGCTTGGAGTCCCCCATGCCTCTCGCCATGCGCACTCGCACCGCGGCGGTCATCGGCGGCGCGCTATTACTCGCCGCCACGACCGCGACCGCCGCCGCGGCTGCTCCCACCGGCGCATACGTGTCCCTCGGCGACTCGTACGTGTCCGGCCCGCTCATCCCGAACCAGGTCGACCTCGGTTGTCTTCGCTCCGACCGCAACTACCCGTCGCTGGTCGCGGGCGCACGCGGCTTCTCGGCGTTCTCCGACGCCAGCTGCGCCGGCGCGACCACCGACAACATGGCACACTCCCAGGCCGACGGCCCGATCACCATCAATGGTCCGCAGCTGAACGCGGTCACCTCCGCCGACAGCCTGGTCACCCTGGGCATCAGCGGCAACGACATCGGCTTCCTCAACATCATCCTGACCTGCGCGGCCGAGAGCCTGACCAGCCCGTTCGGCGACCCCTGCACCGATCACTACACCACGGGCGGCACCGACCAGCTCACCGCCGCGATCAACGCGACCGCGCCGAAAGTCGCCGCCGTGCTGCAAGCCATCCACCAGCGTGCCCCGCAGGCCGGGGTCTTGGTGGTCGGCTATCCGGACATCCTGCCCGAGTACAACAACGGCTGCTGGCCGCTCCAGCCTCTCGCGTATGGCGACGTGTCGTACCTGAGGGCGACCGAGAAGCGGCTCAACGCGATGCTCGCCACCGTCGCCGCCGCGAACAACGCACGGTACGTAGATACGTACACGCCGACGATCGGGCACGACATCTGCCAGCTGCCCGGGACGAAGTGGATCGAGGGCGCCATACCGCTCGCGGCCGCCGCGCCCTTCCATCCGAACGCGGCAGGCGAAGCCGCGATGGCCAGGGCCGTCGAGGCCGCTCTCGGCTCCTGACAGCTCCTGACGGCTCCTGCTGGCGGCCGGATCCCGGCCTTCTCCAAGCTTTCCTAGTTCGGGCACGACCGTGGTGAGGCCATCACTTCGATGGCCTCACCACGGTGCGTATTCTGCGAATGGTCCGCACGTCCGGATCGCCGCGCGCGATTCGCCGTCATCTCCTCCAGCAGGTGTTCCACGCGCTCATCGATCTGGTCCCGGACGGATCGAACCGCCGCGACGCCGTTCCCGACCGCATCGCGCAGCTGCCAGTCGAGATACCGTTTGCCCAGATAGACCGGGCAGATGTCACCGCAACCCATCGTGACGACGACATCCGTGGCTCGCACGATGTCGTCGAGCAGCGGCTGCGGATACTCCTCGGATATGCCGATACCGAGTTCAGCCATGGCCCGTACGACCGTCGGCTGAATCGCACGGCCCGCCACCGGCCCGGCCGACAGCACGGCGACCCGGCCGCCGGCACGTCGGCGCAGCAGCGCCGCCGCCATCTGGGCGCGGCCCGTGCCATGTAAGCATACGAACAGCACGCGCGGCCGCCGCGCCATCGGTGAAACCGCGCGCTGGACTGCGCATTGAACCATGCGGCCACGCGCCGCGTCAGCGAGCCAGTCCGCCGCGAAACGGGTCGCGTGAACGACCGCGGCTTCCCCTGCACTGTCCACGGTTTCATCACTGTCCACAGCGTCAGCCGTTTCACCCGTCCGGATTGCCGAACCCGATGTTGCGACGAACAGCTGATACGACTCATACGCCGTACGCAGGACGGTCTCCGGCGAGTAGATCCCCCGATAGCGCACCGCGAGGTCCCGGCAGGCCGACAACAAGCCGGGCGGCACGGCAGACGGCGTGACGCCGATCGGAGCGCTCACTGACATGCGAGTCATCGTCACACCGCCGCCCCGGAGCGCGGGAGGCTTGCGTGCAGGTCTCGAAGAGGACTCTGTCCGGTCTCGAATACCAGTGCGCGCCTGCGGGCCGTTCCGTGCGGACAGGCCGCCGGCCAGTACCGGCGGCCCGCCGCTCGGCGCGCTTCAGGCGGTCCGGATCGGCTTACAGGCCGGGCCAGGCCGGAAGGCTGCTACAGCTGGGAACGCTGCCGGTCCCGGTGAAGCTGGTCACGGTGACGCCGGTGCCCGAGGGCGAGATGTTGGAGTTGTACATCTTGATATTGGCATACTGGGACGCGACGCTGGTGGCGTCCAGCTGCACGTTCTCCAGGGTCAGGTTCAGCGGGAACGAGGCGGAGTAGCCGTTGAGGGTCGACTTCCCGGAGGAGGAGCTGACCGCCTTCAGGCCGTTGACGGTGATGCCCGCGAAGTTGGGGGTCGTCGTGCCGTTGCCGCTCAGGTACTGCGGGTCGATGAGGATCAGGTGCTCGACGCCGGTCTCACAGGTGTTGACGAAGCTGACGCCCGTGACGGTGCCGCCGAAGCTGGTGTCGCTCTTGACCCGCGCGCCGTTGTTGCTGGAGGCGGTGGTGCCGTGGATGTCGGTGCCGCCGTGGATGTTGTTGCCGGAGAAGGTGACGTTCGACACCCCGCCGTTGGTCTGGCTGCCGACCGACAGGCCGTGGATGCCCCAGAAGTTGTTGTTGCTGACCGTGATGTTGGTCGCCGGGCCGCCGGCGTCCGCCTTGACCGCGACGCCGTCGTCACCGTCGTTGATGAAGCTGTCGGTGATCAGGACGTTGCTGGCGCTGTCGGGATCGACGCCGTCGGTGTTGCGCGCGTTGTCCGGCTCGTCGATCCGGATGCCCCACGCGGTGAACCCGCTACCGCCGTCGACCAGCACGTTGAACATCGGCGACTGGGTCAGGCTGATGTGGTACAGCGTGTCGTTCGACGCGCCGTAGACCGTGATCAGCTTGGGGTTCTCCTGCTGCTTGGTGGTGTCGCTGTGCGCCGATTCGGCCAGCGCCCACCAAGTGGTGCTGGTGTTGAGCATGTCCTGGTCGCCGCGGCCGTTGATGGTGCCCTGCGAACCGGAGCCGCTCTGCGTGCCCATGACGCCGGAACTGTCGCCGCGGATGGCGATGAACGGCAGGCAGCCGGTGGCGGTGCCCATCGTGCTGCCGTCCGCGGCGCCGATGGTGCCGCAGGTCGGCTGGCCGGAGATCTGGTAGTCGGCGGGGTTGCGGGAGGCGTACAGCGTGACGCCGGTATCGACCAGCAGCACCTCACTGGCGTTGATCGTCAGCGGCCCGGACAGGAACGCCGAGTTGCCGCCGCTCACCTGAAGCTCCACCGCCTTCCCGGTGCCGGCACAGGTGTTCAGCGCCGACTGGATGCGGGAGGTGTCCGGCGGCGCGGACTCCTGCGCGCTGGTGAACAGTTCGTTGCTCGGCTTGGCCAGCTGCGCCGCCACTGTCGCACACGTACCGGGCACGCTCGGTTCTCCGGGCTGCGGTGGTGGTGTTGTGGTGGTGGGGGTGGGTGTTGCGGATGCGGTGGGACTGGAACTGGGGCTGGGGCTGGGTGTGCTGGTGGGGGTGGTGCTGGGGGTGTTGGTGGGTGTGGTGGTGGGGTTGAGGTCCCAGGATTTGGTGGCGCTGGTGTCGCAGCTGTTTTGCACGACCAGGGTGCCGGGCGTGGTGTCGCTGCTGCTGGCGTTGAGGCATTTGGCAGCGCCGGTGTTGATCACGTGGTAGAACGTGCTGCCGGTGGTGCTGGGGGTGGGGGTCCATTGCTGGATGGTGGTGTTGTTGCAGGCCTGGGTTTGAACAGCTTTGCCAGCGGAAGTGCTGTTGCCGATGATGCCCAGACACAGACCACTGACCGGAGTGGTGATGGCGAACCCACTACCGGAAGCAGTCAGGGTCCAGGACTGGTTGGCTGCCCCGGTGCAGGCTTGCAAGTCCAGTTGCACGCCGGCGGCGGTACTGGAGCCGGGCAGGTCCAGGCACAGACCACTGGCGTTGTTGACGATGGTGTACGTGCCGGCTCCAGCCGCAGCACTGGCGGTGCTCGGCAGTGCGACGACCACGAGCGCGCCAACCAGCGCG
>NZ_DASYZI010000139.1:0-1988 GCF_035946395.1 Actinocrinis sp. | reverse complement strand
GGTTCGAGACCGTCGGCGCGTTCTCGCCGTCCGGATATGCGGTCAGGTAGCCGCCGCCGGTGGCGTTCACGACGGTCAGGTTGAGCATCGCCGCACTGATGCCGGGAAATGCGGCACCGAGGTTCAGCCGCACGTTGCCGCTGGCCGGGATCGGCGACTTGGTCTTCCGGATGTCCAGCAGGCGCGTCTGAGCGACGGAGTGGTAGCTGGAAACGCCGTCCGGCGAGTAGCAGCCTTCGAGGTCGGCGACCAAATGCGTGGTGCCGGCGTTGACGTTGGCCAACTCGACGTATCCGTCCGTGCCGACTTGCACGATCACGGTGTTCGCGAGGGTTTGTCCGGCCGAGAAGCCGAGGTTTGAGGTGAGCGGCCGTGTACTGCCGTCCGGGTAGACGGTGATGTATCCGTTGTTGGTCGCCCTGGTCGCCCTGGTCGCCCTGGTCGCCCTGGTCGTCGTGACGTTCAAGGCCACCGCGGTCACGCCGGAGCCCGGCAGGCCGTCGATGCGGCTGCTATCGACGTGGGTGCCTGATTCTGATGTGGCCGGATCGCGGGTGGCCTATGAGTGTGAGTATCGGGGCGGCTGGGTCTGTCGGCGCGGTGGCCTTGTTGCTGATGTGCGAGGTGTTGGTGCTCGACCCGTCGATCCGTATCGTCCAGCCTCGCGGCACGATCAGTTTGATGTTTCCCAGTCCGCAGCTTGCCTCTACTGTGACGTCGGGATGCGCGCAGAGCGCCTCGGTGAAGTCGATCACGATGTTCACCAAGCCGCACTCGGCGACTATCTTGCGCGGAACGGTCCATCGGCCGTTCTGCTTGACGTCGCTCCCATGGGTCTTCAGTAGCATCGCTTCCGCGACGGGTGTGGCGAGTGGTCCGGGCGGCCGCTTGTCGGGAAGGTCGGCCAACAAGGCGTCGAGTTCGCGGTACGTCTTCGCCTGGTAGGCCCGTTCGAGTCTCTCCTCCAGTTCGGCGAGGTCGATGCGGCCCTCGCCTGCGGCGACCCGAAGCTTCTCAGCCACCTGCTCCCGCTCGGCGTCGCCTGCGCGGGCCTCCACGCCACTCGCTGACGCCGTCAGTTCGGGCCCCTGCTCCCCATCACTCATGGTGGGAATGTATCCGCACACGCGAGGCCGCACATCAGTGTGCAACGCTTCGGCGTCATGGTGCATTGAGTAGGTGTGAACTCACTCATGTGTGCTGCGAGCGGGGGGAGATCGGATGGTGGCCGGGACCGCCAGCGGCATCGTCGACTACTACCACACGATCACCGTCCTCGGCACCGATCGGGCGACCTGGACCACGCACGTGCTCGGATGACCCATTGCGCGCTCGCGGCTTCGGCTCGACTCTGTGTTCGTACTCCCATCAGCCGATCCGACGCGCACATGGAGGAACCAGTGGCCAAGGAGAAGTTCGAACTCGTCTTCCTGGGCGGCGGCGCCATGCTCAACGCGATCACCAACCGCCTGCGTCGCGCGCCGGCCACGCCGCGCGAGGAGGTCGGTGCCGCGATGTACGCTCTCGGCCGCACCTTCGAGGAGCGGCGCAACGTCCTGGAGCGCTCGGCACAGGCGGAAGCAGGCCGCGAACTTGCCGCGATCAGCTCCGAGCTGTGCGCCACCGTGCCGAGCCGTGGTGTCGTGGACGCGCACCTCGACGCTTTCGAACGCCTGGTGAGCGGTGCCGAGGAACTGCCCGAGGCGGTGGGCCGGCTGCGGGAGGCGGTCGCGGGCTGGCTCGACGGGGAGTGATCAATAGACGGTGACGCCCCGGCCTGGGTCAGGGCGTGGCGTCACCGTATTTGTGTCAAGATATGGCTTTATGTGTAGTGTTGATGTGTGGCGTTAGGGCTTGGAAATGAATGACACGCTCATTTGGGCGTTTCGGGCGCGGTGATGTCGTAGTTCCATTCGCCGTGGAACGCGTGGGGTGTGACGTGCTGTTTCATCAGCTGCTTCATCTCGCGGTCGGGGATCTTGATGCCG
>NZ_DASYZI010000138.1:0-1716 GCF_035946395.1 Actinocrinis sp. | reverse complement strand
AGTCGGCGACGACCTTCAGGCCGGCCCCGCGGACACCGTTCATATCGATGCTGCGCAGCAGGGCGTTGGTGTACGCCTCGACCACGCGCGGCGGGTAGGTCAGCTCGGCGATCTCGCCCGGGAACGCGCGCCGGTACTCCTGCCGGGAGAAGACTCGCTCCAGCTTGCGCTGCGCGGCCAGCGACATGTCGGCGCCGTCGGAGTCCAGGAAGATGATGTCGATGGACTGGGGATCGCCGGGCGTGGTGCGCAGCGCGATTCCGCCGCTGTACTCGCTGCGCGCAGTCTCGAACCTGGCCACCGGCAGCGGCTGGGCCTCGAGGTCCACGACGTTGATCGCGCTCGCATTGTGCGCGCCGTGGACCGCGCGCTTCAGCGCCCGCGCGGCGCGCGACACGTCACGGGACGTGGTTACCGTCGTGCCGTTCTTCAGCGTGGTGGCGTACGCGCTGGCCAGCCGCACGCAAAGCTCGGGCGTGATCTCGACGTTCACCAGGCCGGACACCCCGCGCGGGCCGAACAGCGTCCGCTGCCCGCGGGATTCCCAGATCACGCTGGCGTTCACCACCGCGCCGGCCTCGATGGTCTTGAACGGGTAGACCTTCACCCCCGCGGACACGTACGCCTCGGGCTCGATCACGCACTCGTCCCCGACGACCGCGTCCTCCTCGATCCTCGCCGAGCGCATCACGTCGGTGTTCTTCCCGATCACGCAGCCGCGCAGGGTGGTGCCGGTGCCCACGTAGACGTTGCTGTGCACGACCGCGCGGTGCAGGAACGCGCCCTCCTTGACCACCACGTTGCTGCCGATGACGGTGAACTCGCGCAGCTGCGCGCCGGCCTCGATCTTGGCGTAGTCCCCGATCGCGAGCGGCCCCTTGAGCGCCGCGTCCGGGTCGACCTCGGCGCCCTCGGCCACCCAGACGCCCGGCGACATCTCGAACCCGTCGATCTCGGCCTGCACCCGGCCGGCGAGCACGTCGGCCTGGGCCCTCAGGTAGCTCTCGTGGTTGCCGACGTCCTCCCAGTAGCCGTCGGTGATGCAGCCGTACAGCGGCGCGCCGCGCTTGAGCAGCCGCGGGAACACGTCGCTCGACCAGTCGGCGACCTGGCCGGGCGCGAACTCGGCCAGCACCTCGGGCTCCATCACGTAGATGCCGGTGTTCACGGTGTCCGAGAACACCTGCCCCCACGTCGGCTTCTCGAGGAAGCGCTGGATCCGCCCGTCGTCGTCCACGATGATGATCCCGAACTCCAGCGGGTCGGGTACCCGGGTGAGCCCGACGGTGACCAGGGCGTCGTTGTCCTTGTGGAAGCGGACGAGCTCGGACAGGTCGATGTCGGTGAGCGCGTCGCCCGAGATGACCAGGAACGGCCCGTCCCGCAGCGCATCCTCGGCGTTCTTCACGCTGCCTGCGGTGCCGAGCGGGGTCTCCTCGGTGGCGTACTGCAGGCTCATCCCGAAGTCCTCGCCGTCGCCGAAGTAGTTGCGCACCATCGAGGCGAGGAACTGCACGGTGACCACGGTCTCGTCGAAGCCGTGCCGCCGCAGCAGCCGCAGCACGTGCTCCATGATCGGCCGGTTGACCACGGGCAGCATCGGCTTCGGCTGGTTGGCGGTCATCGGGCGCAGCCGGGTGCCCTCTCCGCCTGCCATTACGACAGCCTTCACCGCGGCCCAGCCTCCCTGTCTCCCCCCAACATTGTCCCGGGGGG
>NZ_DASYZI010000137.1:0-3364 GCF_035946395.1 Actinocrinis sp. | reverse complement strand
ATTCATCGACATGTACGAGCAGGGGCAGCTGAAGCTGGACGAACTCGTCTCGAAGACCTACCCGATCGAGGAAATCAATTCCGGATACGACGACATGTACGCGGGCGTCAACATTCGCGGGCTGCTCGAGTTCGCCGGCCGTGGCTGAACTCAAACACGCGCACGCCAACGACGAACCGGACGAGGCCCGGGCATCTGGTCGCGCCCGCGTACCGGGGCGCCTCGCCGCAGGGCGGCGCATGGTTGTGACAGACGACATCGAAGCCAAGCTGGCCATCACCGAAGTCCTCTACCGGTACTGCCGGGCTCTCGACCGAATGGATCGAGACCTCATGGACACCGTCTGGCATCCTGACGCCACCGCTGACTACGGCCCTACCTTCCGGGGATCGGCCTCGGGATTGCTGGACGTCATGTGGGCGAACCACGCGAAGCTGCTCGGACACTCACACCAGGTCACCAACATCCTGATCGAGGTCGACGGTGACCGGGCCGCCAGCGAGGCGTACGTGACCGGGACCCTGTGGGACCTCACCGAGGCCGGAGCCCTCTCGCACCTGGTCGCTGTCGGCCGCTACCTCGACCGCTGGTCGCGTTGCGATGGCAGGTGGGCGATCGGCCACCGCCAGTTCGTCTACGACGCCGTGTTCACACCGGCACCAGCTGACGCCACGGCTCCGACGGCATCGGTCTTCAGCCGGCTCGCCGCACGACGCGACCCCCGCCAGACGGCGGGCCGCCGCGACCGGAGCGATCCGTCCTACGACGTGCTGACACGGCCGGGGACAGGGCCGCGCGCATGAGTGCAACGCCGTCGGACGGACTCGCCGCGCGACCACTGCACGGTCGGGTCAGCTTGATCACGGGCGCGGGCCGCGGGATCGGCCGAGCGGTCGCCCTCGCCCTCGCCGGCGCCGGGTCCAGGCTCGTACTGGGAGCGCGTACGATCAGCCAGGTCGAGGACGTGGCGAGCGAGGTGAGCCGGCGCGGCGGCGAGGCGGTGGCCGCGCACCTGGACGTCACCGACCCGCAGTCCGTGGGCGAGTTCGTCGCCACCGCCATCGACCGCTTCGGGCGCGTCGACGTGCTGGTGAACAACGCGGGCAGCAACAACGGCGACGAGAGCGGAGCCGTCGGCCCGCTCGGGGAGATCAATCCCGGCGCTTGGTGGAACGACGTCGAGGTCAACCTGCGGGGCACCTTCCTGTGCACGCACGCCGCCCTGCCGCACATGGTGTCCGGCAGCGGGGGGCACATCGTGAACGTCGTCTCGATGGCCGCCGTCATGCCGTGGCCCTACGACTCTGCCTACGCGTGCTCGAAGGCCGCGGTCGTGCGGCTGACCGACTCGGTCGCCGAGGAGGTCCGCGAGCAAGGCGTCCACCTGTTCGCCCTGTCGCCGGGATCGGTGGACACCGAGCTGCGCGCCGGTGCCGTGGACTCGCCGGCCGGTCGCAAGTGGCTGACCAAGGTGAACCCCAACCCGAAGTGGGTGCCGGCCGAATTGCCGGCCGACGCGGTGGTCTTTCTGGCCAGCGGGGCCGCCGACGGACTCACCGGCCGTTTCCTGTCCGCCGACTGGGACCTTCCCGATCTTGCGCGACGGGCGGCGGACATCGAACGGCGCGATGTCCTGCAACTGCGCTTCGTCCCCGAGTGACCAGCACGTCCTTCCGCTAGGTGCGCAGCCGAACCGACAAGATGCGCCACATGCTGGACGCGCTGGACGCCGGGGAACGCGACCCCAGGGTGTTGTGCACGACGCCCTCCGGAGGGTACCGTCCGGTCGGTGGCGCAGGAAGTGACCCCGTTCCGCATAGAGATCTCGGATGCTTCCCTGGACGATCTCCGCGAACGGCTTGTCCGCACTCGTTGGCCGGAACGGGAGACCGTCGACGACTGGTCACAGGGCATGCCGCTGTCCGGCCTGCAGAAGCTGTGCCAGTACTGGGCCGAGCAATACGACTGGGCCGCGCGTGAGGCATATCTCAACTCTTTCCCGCAGTTCCGCACCGAGATCGACGGGCTCGGGATTCACTTCATTCACGCGCGCTCGCCCCACCCCGACGCGCTGCCACTGGTGCTCACCCACGGGTGGCCCGGATCGATCGTCGAGTTCCATAAGGTGATCGGGCCGCTCACCGACCCGGTAGCCCACGGCGGAAGCCCGGCCGATGCGTTCCATATCGTATGCCCATCCCTGCCCGGGTACGGCTTCAGCGATAAGCCGTCCCGGTCCGGGTGGGGTGTCGAGCGCGTCGCTGACGCTTGGGCCGCGTTGATGGCCCGACTCGGGTATGAACGCTACGGCGCACAGGGTGGCGACTGGGGCGCCGGCGTCGCCCGCCACATAGCCCAACGTCACCCCGGCCATGTCATCGGCATCCACCTCAACATGATCGTGGTGGAACCCGATCCGGCCACCATGAACGACCTCACTGAGCGGGAGCAGGCCGCGTTGGCATCGATGGCCCACTATGTCGACAAGGACTCCGGCTATCTCAAGCAGCAGTCCACCCGACCGCAGACCCTCGGCTACGGGTTGGTCGACTCGCCAGCCGGGCAGTGCGCCTGGATCGTCGAGAAGTTCTGGTCGTGGACCGACTGCGACGGCGACCTCTTGAACGTGCTCACTCCCGACGAATTGCTCGACAACGTCATGCTCTACTGGATCCCAGCAACGGGGGCCTCATCGGCGCGGCTTTACTGGGAGAGCTACAGCGCTGGCAAGCGCGACCCGGTCACCGTACCAGCCGGTTGCTCGGTCTTCCCGAAGGAAATCATCCGGCCGTCGCGCCGCTGGGCTGAGAAGGACTTCACCGACATCCGCTGGTGGGATGAGCCCGAGAAGGGCGGCCACTTCGCCGCCTTTGAACAGCCCACCTTGTTCGTCGAACAGGTCCGTTCCTTCTTCCGCATGATCCGCTGAGCACTAGCGACTCGCCGCCCCAACGCCACAGCGACCGGCGCTTTACGACGGCGACCCGTCGCTCGTCCCGAGTCGGATCCAGAAGAGAGGTAATCGGATGAACGCCGTGCTCCGCTTCGTCGACGCAGTGAACCGCGGGGACGTGGACGGCGTCGAGACCGCCTTCCACCCCGACTTCGAGATGATCGTTCCTCAGCACCCCGGGCGCGGCTTCAAGGGTCGCGATCAGGGGGTCACGAAGATGCGCTCCCTCATGACCACGCATCCGGAGGGGCGCATCTAGGTGCGCCGGGTCGTAGAGAGCGGCAACGAGGTCTGGGTGCAGAACAGGTACACCTCCGACACCCTCGAGATGGAAGCCGTGGTGATCTACGAGATCGACCCAACTACGGACACTATCCTCGCGGGTCACTATTGCTCGGAGGAATTCGATCG
>NZ_DASYZI010000136.1:0-5718 GCF_035946395.1 Actinocrinis sp. | reverse complement strand
TCTTGTAGCCGGACTCGGCGAAGAACTCCTTGTCGATGCCTTCGGCGTCGAAGCCGGTCATCGGGCCGGCGGACAGGCCTGCGGCGCGCACGCCGAGGATGAAGTAGCCGACCTGGAGCAGCGCGTTGAGCTTTGCGGCGTCGAAGCGGTGCGGTTGGTCCTTGAAGGCCGCCTGGGCGCCTGCGAAGTGCGGGAACACGGTGGGAAAGTGCTCGTGGAACTCCGGGTCGTAGGCGAGGATCGCGACGAGCGGTGCGGTGGCCGTCTTGGCCTTGTTGCCCTCCATCAGGTGGCTGACCAGACGCTCGCGGGCCTCCGGCGTGCGCACCATGGTTATGCGCAGCGGCTGCATGTTCATCGAGGTCGGCGCGTACTTGACCAGGTCGTAGATCGCCGCGATCTGGTCGTCGTCGACCGGCTCGTCCGTGAACGTGTTCGCCGTGCGCGCCTCGCGGAAGAGCAGGTCTTGGGCGTTCTTGTCCAGTTCCAGGACGTCGTGCAGCTCGGTCATCGGGTTCAACTCTCCAGTGGGTCGGGGGCGTTCGTCCGCCACAACGAAGTTGAACTTTAAACTATTCCGGGGTCGGTCAAACACCCGGGGCTAGCCGAGCATGTTGCCGGACCCGGCGCGGGCCAGTGCGCGCGATGCGCCGGCCACGATCGCGATGCCGAAGGCCCAGCCGAGGTACGGCATCACCATCGCCACCACGGCCGCGAAGCCGTGCGACTGGAACGAGTCCGCCTGGCCGAAGTGCACGATCGGCACGAACAGATCCGCAGTGTACAGCGCGGGATAGTAGACGACGTGATCACCGGGATGGATCTGGGTGGGGCGCTGGAAGATGAAGAAGACGATCGCCGCGAGCTGGATCACGGTGCTGAAGAACACCGCGCGCAGCGGCCGGTAGCCGTAGCCGACCAGCGTGCCGAACAGCACGCTGACGAAACGGTCCAGACGCCGCGCGCCGACGCGGCGGATGCGCTCCTTCTCGATGAGGATGGCGCGCGCGTCTTCCTCGTGTCCCAGCGCCCGGTAATAGGCCGCCATGAACTCGTACGGCTGCGCCCGGTACCCGTCGCGTTGACGGCGTAGCAACGCTATGCGCTCCTTGCCGGGGAGGTACGGATCGAACGCGCTATACGTCAGGCCGTCGATCAGGACTTCGGCGGGCCACGTGTCGGCGCCGCCGTCCCGGATGGTCGCCACGGTCGCGTGGTAGAGCGTGAGCGGGCCGCACTCTTTCGCCATGCCGAGCAGATCCAGGTGGCCGCCGACCCGGCAGCCGATCAGGCGCACCTCGCCGGCCGCGTGGAAGCCGTGTGTGAGATACAGGCCGCGGGACACCTGCATGCCACCGCAGTGCAGCGCGGGTTTCTTGTTGATCGTGGCGAGCTTTGCGTTGCGGAACGTCAGCACCCCGCCGAAGGTCGCGCCCACGAGCGAGACGGTGCCCTTTGCCGTGAAACCGTCGTAGAAGAAGCCGTCGCCGCGTACCGTCAGCCCTTCGCCTTCGAGCGCGGTCGCCGCCACATCGCTGATGTGCGTGCCCGTGAGCAGCGCCATCCCGTCGATGGTGGTGCCCGGCATCCGCAACTGGCCATGGACCTGTGCGTAGCCGAACAGGAGGCTCCGGCCGACCTGCGCTCCGCCCAGATTCACCGCCACCTTGCCGGGGTGGTGCACTTTGCTGCGCACGAGGTCGAGTACCGCGCCGATCTGCGCGCCGATCAGGCAGAGCGGCCCGTCGCAGTGCAGTTGGCGGGCGGACAGGTCGGTGTCCACCGCGAGCTCGTCGAGATGCAGCGCGAAGTCCGGGCCGCCGTTGACGTGCACGTCGTCCAGCTTCAGCGAGCCGCGTACGTGCGCACCCTCCGCCATGATCCGCCCGGTGTGCGAGCCGGTCAGGTCGATCGACTTGGTCACCGCCTCGTCGAGGCGCAGCGTGTCCTCGATGCGGCAGCGCCGCAGGGTCAGCGGCACGTCGATCTGCCCGTGCCGCAGCTCGATCTGGCCGACGACGCGGGCGCCGATGATGCGGACCCCGGCCGTACGCCCTGGTACCGGTTTGCACGCGCCGAGTGCCAGCGCCGCGATCACGGACGAGCGGATCGTGCGCGACTCGTCCCATTCGGCCGAGCGCGCGGGGTCGTCGAGCTCGGGATCACCCGACAGGTACTCGACCGTCTCGCCGTAGGGGAACGCCCGCCACAGCCGCAGTTCGGCCCGTGTCAGCTCCGGCAACCACCCGGGTATCTCGGACTCGGAACCGGCCACCTGGACCCCCGCCTCGTTCTCCACGCGGATATGGTCCCGCATCCGCCGCCGCACGGTGACAGAACCCTGCCCGCAGCCGGGCGCGGGCGGCCGAGCTGGAGTTCGTACGCTGCTATACTTGGTACGTCCACGCAGCTTGACGACGAGCGCCACTCTGCCGGGCGAAACCGGATTTCGCCACGGGGGGTCCGCCGTGTATGGTTTTCCTCGCTCGCCCCAATAGCTCAGTCGGCAGAGCGTCTCCATGGTAAGGAGAAGGTCTACGGTTCGATTCCGTATTGGGGCTCTGGTCGGCGGCCCGCCCGTGACGTCTTGTTCCGCGAGCGTCGCACGGCGGGCCTTCGCCGATCACGGCGGTGTAGCTCAGTTGGCAGAGCAAGCGGCTCATAATCGCTGTGTCACCGGTTCAAGTCCGGTCACCGCTACCGATAACCGACGCGCGGGCGTCCGAGGCATCCTCGTCGATCAGGTAACCTTGGGTGGTTCGCTTATCAGCCTGTCAGTTCGCTAGTAGGAGTCGCTCCCGTGGCCGCTACAGACGTCCGCCCGAAGATCACGCTGGCCTGCGTGGAGTGCAAGGAGCGGAACTACATCACGAAGAAGAACCGGCGCAACGACCCGGACCGGCTTGAGCTCAAGAAGTTCTGCCCGCGCTGCGGCAAGCACACCTCGCACCGCGAGACCCGGTAGTCCGCGCCGCGCCGAACCCCGGAAGCCGCCCGCCCTGTGCCGTGCCAGCCACGCCGCGCAGTGCGGAGCGGCTTCTCGACGTGTACGACTCGACGTATACGAGCAGCACGATCACACGATGGAGTTAGTTAGGGGCCGGGGCCATGCCGCTGGATCAGTCGTTCGTCGGCCGCACGTATCCGCCGACCGAAACGTACGAGGTGGCGCGGGTGAAGATCCGCGAGTTCGCCGAGGCGGTCGGCGATCTGCACCCGGCCTACCTCGATCCCGAGGCGGCCAAGGCGCTCGGCCATCCCGACGTGATCGCCCCGCCCACCTTCTCGATCGTGATATCGATGCCGGCGGTGAACCGGGTGGTCGACGACCCGGCGCTCGGCCTCGACTGGTCCCGGGTCGTGCATGGCGACCAGAGTTTCTCCCACACGCGGCCGATGCGCGCGGGGGATCACATACAGTGCTCGGTCCGCGTCGAGTCGATCAGGAGCATGGCCGGCAATGACATGATCACGCTCGCGTGCGAGCTGAGCACGGTCGAGGGCGAGCCGGTCTGCACGAGTCGTGCGATGCTCGTGGCACGAGCCGAGAAGGCCGGTGACGTGGCCGTCGGCAGCCACAGCGCCGACAACCGGGCGGGAGAGTCCTGATGCCGCGTTACGAGGATCTGGCGGTCGGCGAGCAACTGCCGTCGCAGACCTTCCCGGTGTGTCGAGGCGACCTGATCCACTACGCCGGGGCGTCCGGGGACTTCAACGAGATCCACTGGAACGAGCGCATCGCGGTCCAGGTCGGCCTGCCCAACGTGATCGCACATGGCATGTTCACCATGGCTCAGGCGATCCGGATAGTCACCGACTGGGTCGGCGATCCGGCCGCGGTCGTCGAGTACGGCGTGCGGTTCACCAAGCCCGTCGTCGTGCCGGACGACGGCGTCGGCGCGAGCGTCGAGTATTCCGGCAAGGTCGGCGCGCTGCTCGGTGACAACAAGGTGCGGGTGGATCTGACCGCGGTCAGCGCGGGGCGGAAGGTGCTCGGCCGGGCTGTCGCCGTCGTTCGGGTGCCATGACCGGCGGATTCGAGCACGCCGTCGGGCTTGCGCCGTACACCACGCTGCGGCTCGGCGGGCCGGCCGACCACTTCTTCACCGCGGACAGCGACGCGGACCTGGTCGCCGCCGTCCGTGACGTCGAAGGGCACGGCGATCCGCTGCTCGTCCTCGGCGGCGGCTCCAACCTCGTGATCGCTGACGACGGCTTTCGCGGCACGGTGATCCGGATCGCGACGACCGGCGTGACGATCCGCGATGGTCTGGTCTCGGTCGCGGCCGGCGTGCCTTGGGACGACGTCGTCGCGCAGACCGTCGACGAAGGGCTCTCGGGCATCGAATGCCTCTCAGGCATTCCCGGCCTCGCGGGCGCGACGCCGATTCAGAACGTCGGTGCCTACGGCCAGGACGTGAGTGAGACCGTCGTCATGGTCGACGCGTATGACCGCGTAACGAAGAGCATGACGCTGCTGGACAATGCGGATTGCGGGTTCACCTACCGGCACAGCGTGTTCAAGGGCACTGTGTTCGAAGGCCCTGTGCACGACGGAACCGGTCGGTACATCGTGACGTGCGTGCACTTCCAGCTCACGGACGCTGGCGGGCTCTCCGCGCCGCTGCGGTACAAGGACCTCGCGGGCGCGCTCGGCCTTCCGATCGGGGAGCGCGCGCCGCTGAAGGCGGTACGTGAGGCGGTACTGGACCAGCGGCGGCGACGTGGCATGGTGCTCGATCCCGCCGACCACGACACGTGGAGCGCGGGCTCGTTCTTCACCAACCCGGTGTTGGCGCCAGACGACTTCGCTGCTCTGGAAGGGCGCTGTGCGGTGTTGGTGAAGAACGGGCCGCCGCCGCGCTTTCCCGAGTCGGACGGACGGATCAAGACCTCGGCCGCTTGGCTCATCGAACACGCCGGATTCACCAAGGGCTACGGCTCCGGACCCGCCACCTTGTCCACGAAGCACACTCTCGCTCTCACCAACCGGGGCGGCGCGACCACGGGTGACCTGCTGCGATTGGCCGCTGAGGTCCGTGATGGCGTCGCCGAGCGCTTCGGAGTCAGGCTGGTCCCCGAACCGGTTCTGGTGGGAGGCTTGACTTGATAGTTAGCAGTCACTAATTTTAACCGTGACGGGCCGAGCGTGATGGAGGAGGTGGGTCTGGTGAGTCCCCGGATGTCGGCCGAGCAGCGGCGCGAACAGGTGATCAAGGAAGCGATCATCGTCTTCGCGCGGTCCGGCTACGAGGGCGCGACCACGGCGGCGATCGCCGCGCGGGTCGGGGTCTCGCAGCCGTACCTCTTCCGCCTGTTCCCGACGAAGAAGGACCTGTTCCTCGCGGCCAGCGAGCGGAACATGGACGACACGCTGAACCTGTTGCGCGAGTCGGCCGGTGGCAAGACCGGCGTCGACGCGCTCGAAGCGATGGGCGACGCGTACCAGGAGAAGCTGATCACCAACCGTGACTGGCTGCTCATGCAGCTCCAGACGTTCGCGGCCTGCTATGACGAGGACATCCAGCGGCAGACGCGCATCAGCATGCTGGGCCTCTGGGAAGAGGTGGAGAACCTGTCCGGGATGCCGATCGGGGACCGGGTCATCTTCTTCGCCAAGGGCATGTTCTGCAACGTGATCGCAGCCGCCGGCCAGATCGACGGCGAGGATCCGCAGTGGACGCCGATCATCGACGCGCTGCGCTCGCACGACAAGCC
>NZ_DASYZI010000135.1:0-20429 GCF_035946395.1 Actinocrinis sp. | reverse complement strand
CGCGCTTAGTCCGCTGGGCCTCATCGCCGCCAGCGCTCTCGCCGAGGTGCTCGGTGCGCGCACGGCGCTTGCCATCGGAGGTGGCCTAACGGCGCTGACCACGATGATTCCATTCATACCTGGAGTGAAGGACCCAACTCTTGGCAAAATACGTGAATCACCTGAAATCAGTGCTTCCTGATGCCCAGCTTGGGCGACGGCCTCTCGGTGAGTTTCCCGTGATCGAGCGGAACACGGGGAGTCTCACCTGAACGGTTTGCGGCCGAACCACGCTCGCAGACCACCCTCTGTAGGGGACGCAAACCGTGTGTTACTAGTGCAGCGCTGCGTTGATCTTTCGGGGGTTTACGCGGTTTTGAGCGGGGAGCCGTCGTAGGCCCATAGGCCCAGCGGTAGGGCTTGACTTCGTGCTTGTCGTGGTTCAAGACGAACTCGTCGATGCGTGCGGCCAGTTCGTCGCGGGAGGCGAACTGGCCGCGGCGCGGCCGTCGCCTGGTAAGGGTCGAGAAGAACAGTTCGACCTGGTTGAGCCAGGATGCGTGCTTCGGGGTGTGGTGGGTGTGGAAGCGGGGGTGTGCGGCCAGCCACGCCTTGGTCTTCTTGACCACGTGCGGGGACCCGTTGTCCATGACCAGGTGGATGTCGGTGTTTTCGGGGATGCTCTGGTCGAGTAGGCGCAGGAAGCCGATGAAGGTCTCGGCGTTGTTCTTCTCGGTGCGTTCGGTGATGACCTGGCCGCTGCGCACGTTGAGTGCGGCGATGATGGAGACCGTGCCGTGGCGGACGTACTCGAACTCCCGCCGGGTGCGCTGGCCCGGGCGGCCGGGCTGGTCGGGGTGTTTGCGGGAGCGGGCGGTGATCCCGGTCTTCTCGCCCACGCTGATCACCACGGCGTTCGGCGGGCAGCCGCGGTACAGGGTGCACACCTCGGTGGCGCAGGTGAAGAACTGCGGGTCGGCCGGGCGGGTTAGCCAGCCGCGCACCAGGTGCGGTTTGAGGTCGACAGTGCCAAGGATACGTCCGATTTGGGAGGCTGAGACCGCCAGCCCACCCAGGCGCAGCCGCTCGGCCAGCAGCCGGTGGGTCCGGGTGCTGGCCGGGGCCGGCGGTATCCCGGTCGCGGCGGCGATGATGCGTAGCTTGTCCTCGGGGACGGCCGTGGCCGGCCCAGCGGGCGGGGCCGGTCGGCCAGCGCGGCCAGGCGCTCGGCGACGAAGCGTTTGCGCCAGGACCCGTACCGTGTCGATGTGGCGGCCCGTCTCGCAGGCCACGGCCGCATTGGATGCGCCGTCGGCCAGCGCCAGGATCACTGATGCCCGCTGCACCCGCCCGAACCATGCGACGCGGGAGGCGGCCAACTGCTCCAGTTGGGTGCGCTCTGCCTCGGTTAACTCGATCGCGAACGGACTGGCCAGCACTATCGCCCCACCCTGAGATCAGACTACTGATCCTCTGATCATCCCGCGGGCGGCTGCTGGATCGGGCAAGATAAGCGTCATGGCCAGCCAGCCCGAACAACGCTGAGACGGCAGCCCTTAAGCTACGTCTGACCGCCCACGCCCGGCGCTGGCCCCAAATCGCCGAGATCAAGGTCCGCTGGCGGGCCGGAGGGCCGGATACGCCTACATCGACACTGTCATCGGCGGTGACGACGAGAGCGACCTGCAATTGTGTCGGCTAAAAGACACCGGCCACCCCGAGATGTGGGGCTTCGCGCCATTCACCTACAGCAACGAGCGTTACCAGGACAACACCCTGCCCACTGGCCTGCCATTCGGCACCCGGAAGACGCCCTGGACTGCGTCTGCGGCCTCTACCTCGGCGACCCTCTCGCCTGACCGAATAGACCCCCGAAGAATCAACGCGGCGCTGCACCAGCGGTGGGACAGCCGCTCAGCACCTCGGCTGGTCGTCAACGGCCGCTACGACGTCGAGCAGTACCTGCGCGCCGGCGATGAGGTGCGCCGACTCGGTGCGCTCGCCCGGGCTGTGGCTCACACCCGCGACGCTAGGGACGAAAACCATCCCCACCGGGCCAAGCATGGACAACACCTGCGCATCGTGGCCGGCTCCGCTGGGAAGCCGCAACGCTCCGAGACCGCGTGCCGCTGCGGCGCGTTCCACCAGCGCGACGAGGCAGGGATCGCAGTCCACAGCGGCGACCCGGCTGACCACCTTCAGTTGCGAGCGCGTGCCCCTGCGGTCATCGACCGCGGCAACCACGGCGACCAGCGCCGACCAGGCGGCCTCAGATCGGGCGTCGGACATGTCCCGCAGGTCGACGCTCAAAAGCACTCGGCCCGGTATGGTGTTGCGAACATTTGGCGCGACCCTGATGTGACCACAGGTGGCCACCCGGACTGCGCCGTCGAGAGCCAGCCGCTCGATCGCCAGCACGATCTCGGCCGCGGCGGCTAGGGCGTCCTGACGCAGCGCCATCGGTGTGGTCCCGGCATGGTTGGCAGTGCTGCGGACGTCGATGGCGCCAACCAGCTGGCCGGTGATGCCCTCGACGGCACCGACCACCGTGCCTGCGGTGTCGAGGACCGGCCCCTGCTCGACATGGAGCTCCAGGTAAGCCTCCACCGGGCCCATGCGTGCCGTCAGCACATCGGCACCGAGCCGTGCCCGTAGTGGGACGCCGTCGTCGTCGGGGCTGTCGAGCCAGGCCGGCTCAAGCGTACCTGCGGCGGCGCGACTGCCGACCATCCCGGGCGTCGACCGGGCACCCTCCTCGTTCGACCACGCTGCGACGACGAGGTCGTGCCGGAGCCGGCCTCGCAGCGACTCCGCGACCTCTATGGCCGCCACCACCCCGTAAGCGCCGTCGAGCGTGCCGCCCATCACCACGGTGTCGAGGTGGCTGCCAGTGAGCAGCGGCCGCGGCAGGCCTGCGCTGCCGGGCAACGTCCCGAGCACATTACCCGCCGTGTCAATGCGAACCTGCAAGCCCGCCTCGCGCAGCCAGCTGCCGACCAGTGCCCGGGCGGCCTCGTCCTCGGCCGAATACGCCAGCCGGGTCACGCCGGGGCCGGGCGCCGAACGCGCAGCCAGCTCGTCGAGGCGGGACAGCAGCCGGACGCCGTCCACCCGCAGCTCAGCGGCCGGGGAGTTCACGAAGCCTGATCTGGGCCTGGCAGCGGCGCCAGTCGCCGAACGCGGTGCCCCAGCGATGGCACCGGGTCCGGGCTCGCCGGATATGGCGGTTTTTTTGGCGAACATCAGTCTTATCAACAGTCCTATCGTCGGTGGTCACGAGAACTGGGCGGCGTCCCCCTCGGCCGGCAGCAGTTCCTTGACGACCCTCGCCAACTCGCCCGCTGTCGGGTGGTCGAACAACTGGCCGACCGACACCTCGACGCCGAATGTGCCGTTGACCTTCTCAAGAGCCGTCAGCGCCATCACCGAATGGACGCCCAAGTCGAAGTAGTTGTCCGCGACGCCCACGTCCACGCCCAGTAGTTCGGACCAGATCGCGGCGACAGTCCGCTCGATATCGTCGCGCGGAGCGACCCGTACTCCGTCCGGGCCGATCCGGCTCTCGCTCAGCGGTGGGAGTGCAGTGCGGTCCAGCTTGCCGTTGGCGTTGAGAGGCATGCGGTCCACCCGCGCGAACACGGCCGGGACCATGTACCTTGGCAGCCGCTGGCGACAAAAGGCATTCAACTCGCCCGCAGCCGGCAGCGCCGCGCCCTCGCGCGCACGGAGATAGCCGACCAGACGCCGCTCTCCCACGGCATCGATGTCGACGACCACCACCGCCTGCTCGACATCGTCGTGCGACGCCAGGCACTCCTCCACCTCGCGCGGCTCGATCCGGTATCCCTTCACCTTGACCTGGTCATCCGCACGGCCCACGAACATCAGCTCGCCGTTGGGGAGGTACCGCACGAGGTCGCCGGTATGGTACAGCCGCCCGCCCGGCGCTGCGGCGAAGGGATCGGGAACGAAACGCTCAGCGGTCAGCCGCGCTTGGCCCCAGTAGCCGCGGGCGACGCCGTCGCCGCCGACGTAAAGCTCACCGATCACGCCGACCGGCACCGGCTCCATCCTTGTGTCCAGGACGTACGCCGTCGTGTTGGCCATCGGCCGCCCGATCGGGACGACGCCACGTGAGCGCACTACCGTGTCGTCGGGCTCGCCGAACGTATTGGCCACTGTGATCTCGGTCGGGCCGTATTCGTTGAGCAGCCTGCTTTCCCGGTCGACTTCGCGCCAGCTCGTGTATAGGTGCGCTGGGAAGAAATCAGCCCCGACGACCAGCACCGGCGCAAGTCGCGACGCGTCCTCCGGTTTGAGCTGCGCGTGCAGCAGCGCAAGGTGGCCAGGCGTCATCTTGATGAAGCTGTACGGTGCGCCGCGCAACAGGTACGACCCGATCTCCGTCTGCCTGCATGGCGGCACGACATATAAGGTCTGGCCCATCAGCAGCGGCGTGAAGATGTTGGGCACCACCATGTCGAAGGCCAGCGAAGAAAACAGCGGCGCACCACCATCACCAGCGCTGGCGTAGCCACGCATGCAGGCAGTGACGTAATTGAGCAGCCCACGGTGAGTGATGCAAACGCCCTTGGGCATGCCGGTCGAGCCCGAGGTGTAGATGACGTAGACAAGGTTGAGCGGGGCGGCCGCCCTTGGCGGGTTCTCGGCCGAGTACGCGGCGATCTGCGGCCACTCACTGTCGAGGGCAACGGTCCGGCCAGTGCCGGCGAGCGGCGAGTGGTCGCGCGACGCCTCATCGGTGATCAGAATCCGTGTGTCAGTGTCGCGTAGAACGAACGCGTGCCGCTCGATGGGGTCGTCCAAGTCAAGCGGCACATAGGTGCCACCGGCCTTGACCACCGCGAGCAGTGCGACGATGAGATCCAGTGAGCGCGGGAGGCGCAATCCGACCATGACCTCCGGGCCGACCCCGTGCTCGCGCAGGAAATGCGCCAAACGATTGGCACGCTCGTTGAGCTGGGCGTAGCTGAGTCGTTCTTCAGCGAACCGGACCGCTGTCGCCTCCGGCGTGCGCAGCACCTGCTCCTCAAACGCCGCCCCCAGCGTAGTGTCATCGGCGTACGGCGCGAGCGTGGCGTTCCACTCCTGCGTCACACGCTGCCGCTCGCGCATACCGAGCAGGTCCAGGTCGCCCAGCCGTCGTTCGGGATTGTCTGCGGCGTCCACCGCCACAGCTACGAACGCAGCGACAATTCGATCAATTGTGGCGTTGTCGAAGAGGTCGGTCGCGAACTCCGCCTGCGCACTGAGGCCGCCCGTGTCCGTCGTGTAACAGCACAAGGCCAGGTCCATTCTGGCCCCGGCGATCTCGACGAACACGTCGGTCGCCTCGATCCCGTCGAGCCGGGGCGCCCACGCCGCGGTGTCCCGGAGGTCGAACGACACCTGTGTAAGCGGCGTCCGGCTCGGGTCGAATTTCAGTCCGATCACGTTGACCACAGACGTGAACGGCAGGTGCTGGTGGGCCGCGGCGTGCTCGACGCTGCGGTGCACACGCTCGGCCAATTCGGCAAAGGTAGGGTCGCCCGTGGTGCCGGCGACCACCGGGACCTGGTTGCAGAACAGTCCGATCGACCGTTCGACTCCAGCCTGCGAACGAGCCGGGAGGGACGTGCCGAGTAGGAAACGCTCCTGGGCGCTGTACCGCGCGAGGACCACTTGCCAGGCCGCCGCCAACAAGTCGAAAAGCGCCACGCCACGGGCTTGCGCCAGTTTCTCCAGGCGCGCAACCACGGCAGGCGCCAGCTCGCCGGTCGCCACCTCGCCGCGGCCGGTGCGTGCTGGTGGGCGTTGCCGGTCGCCGGGCAAGTCGAACTTCGTCGGCTGGACGGCCAACTCACTCGCCCACTTACCAAGCTCGCCGCGGACTTCGTCGGTGTTCAACCAGTTACTCTGCCAAGACGCGAACACCCCATACTGCGTCACCACGGGCGGCAGAGCTGGCTCGGCGCCACGCCGGAACGCGTTGTATGCCCTGGAAATCTCGTCCGTCAAGAGCCCAAGGGAGGTATGATCAACCGCAATCTGGTGGACGACGAGCAGAAACCGATGGTCGCGGGGGGATACGCGGATCAGACAACACCGGAAGACAGGGTCGTTGCGCAGGTCGAACGGACGCCAAACCTCTTCCTCGATGACTTGCTGCGCGCGCGCAGGCGCATCGATCGTACGCATGACAGTGCTGTCGTCCGGTGGGTAAACATACGCGCGCAGCCCGTCCTTGCCGACACGGTATCGTGTCCGCAGCACGTCGTGCCGCGCAACGACCAGCTCGATTGCGCGACGGAGCGCATCCTCGTCCAACTCTCCCGCGAGTTCCGACAGGAGTGGGATGTTGGACGCCGCGCCGTGCGGCGCCGTCTTGTGGCCAACCCACGCGCCCTCCTGCGCAACCGATAGCGGGTATCTCATGGAGCCTCCTCCTTCACCTGCATGGTTATCGGCCCATGAGTCGCAATGGCCTCACACATGTCGCCCGCCCGCGCAATCGACGCACCATACCCGGACGCGCCCTCGAACCGCTGGCAGACGCCTGTGACAGTGACGTGGACCATGCACCGCGCGAGCCCCACACCTGGCAGCTTCAACAAGGCCTCCTTCGCCGGCCACGCCCAAGGCGGTTCGGCCACATCGCCCTGCGGGGTGCTTGGGACCGGCGGCGACCATCGCCGGTCAGCGGCACGCTACGCGGCCACGACGTCGAACCCTGCGTCGCGGTTCTCCTCACGGCAGCGGGCGGAACATGGCCGCGCGAATCGCATCGAGAAGGCCAGGCGCGGCGCCCGTGGGACAGTGGAGGCCCCCGGCGAGCGTCGGCCCGTCCGTCCAAGCTTCGAGCGTCAACTCGAACGGATCGTCGGTGGCCGGGAGTGTGACGCGCTCGACCGTGCAGTTGTCGAGCTGTAGCACCGGTGACGTCCCCGGCTGCATCACCATCATCGCCTGGGCCAGCGGGTGACGTGCGGAGCGCCGCGTGCGTGCCGCGTGGGCTATCTGGCCGAAGGGCAGCAGCGAGTGTGCGACCGCTGCCATTGCCGCCGAATGATGGCCGGCTACGCCGAAATCGTCATCGAGCGGCCGCGCCCGCACCGGAACGATATTCACGAAGAATCCGATCGTCCGATCGAAGGCGGCGTGGTGGCGCCCGGCGACGTTGAGCCCGATCGCGAAGTCGTCCGCGCCGGCGACCTCGGCCACTGCGCGGGCGTAACGGTGCAGGAGCAAGGACAACATCGACGCACCGTATGCCTTTGCGATCGTCGCCCAGTTCCCCGCGTCCTGCGCATCGAGCTCCCAAGGCAACATGCGCGGCGGGCCATCGGAGCGCGGCGGCGCGAGCGGAGGTATCGACGGCAGGCCGGCAAGCTGCGCGACCCAGAACTCGCGCAGCTCATCGCCGACCTCTTGGAGCGTGTCCAGGTACCACCGGGTGTAGGAGCGGTACGTCGGCACCTCAGGCACGAGGTCTGCGTCGCCAGCGCCGTCGAGGGCACGTCTGTAAGCCAGTGACAAGTCTTCCAACATGATTCGCTCGGACCAGCCGTCGGTCACCATGTGGTGCTGCGTGATGACTAGAATCGCCCCGCCGTCACCCGTGATGAGGCGGGCCCGCGTCAGCGGTTCCGCCGTGATATCCAACGGGCGCAGCTCGGTGCTTGCGACCCGCGCGGCTTCATAACGAAGGTCGTCCCAGCGGTTGGTGGCAGCCGAGTGTTCCAGCGCGAAGCCCTCCACCGGCAGCACGACCTGTCGCGGCGGCGATTGATGGATGTCAATGATCGTCCGCAGCCCCTCATGAGTCGCGACGACCGCGCGCCACGCCCGAGCGAGCGCTGCCGGGTCCAGGCGGCCCTCGATGAGGTGGGCGCACTGGACAATCGACCCGACGCCTCGCCGATCAGTGAGGAAGGCGACAAGTTGGCCCTCTTGCGGCGGCGAGATCGGAACAGCGTCGTGCGCCGCGACGGCCTTGGGCACTTGCGTGTACCGCAGGCCTCCCGTGGCATTGAGCACGGACGCGAGTGCGCGCGGGGTCGGCGACTGTACGACGTCGGCCACCGACACGTGCCGCCCAGTCATCGCCCCTAGCCGCGCGGCGAGGCGCGTGGCCAACAACGAGTCACCGCCGCGCCCGAAGAAGTCATCGTCCTCGTCCATGGACAGCAGCGACAAGACGTCGGCCATAATCGCGGCGATGCGCTCGGCGTTGAGCGGGCCCGCGTTCCCGTTGCGCGGTGTTGGCCGGGGAGCCGACGAGCGATCAAGCTTTCCCGTCATGGTCAGCGGCAGCTTCGCGACCATCTCGATCCGGCGCGGCACGATCTGCTGCGGGACGCGCGCGCCCAGCCACGCGCGCAGCGCTTGATCGTCGATGCCGTCGCCGTCATCGGGCACGACATACGCGTGCAGGCCGTCGACTGCGCCGTGGGCATCGCGGATCGGCCACACGACAGCCCGGCTCACCTGCGGGTGGCTTTGCAGGAGGTTTTCAATCGCGCTCGGCTCGACGCGTACACCGCGGACCTTGAGCTGGCTGTCTGCGCGGCCGCGGTAGTAAAGGCGGCCGTCGTCACCGAGAAGCCCGAGGTCTCCGGTCAGATACGCACGCACGGTCCCGCCGTCCGGGTTCGGCAAGTCCACGAAACGCGCCTTGGTCTCCGCAGGCTGACCGAGGTAGCCAAGCGCTAGTCCGAGGCCCGTCACCGCCAGCTCGCCGACGCACCCCACTGGGCAGAGGTGGGCACTGTCAGCCTGGTGGGCGATGACGAGGACACCCGTCTCCGTCGGTGGCGTGCCGATCGTCAGCTCGTCTGCGGCCTCCTCCGCAGTCGGCGCGCACTCCGCGAGCGATGCGAAGACCCCGCACTCGACCGTCCCGTAGCCGTTGACGATGCGTAGCGCCGGATGGGCCGCGTGCAACCGCGCGATGTGGGGTGGACTCAGCCGCTCACCGCCCGACATGATCAAAGAGAAGCCATCGAAGCACGCGACGTCCTCATCGATCATCACGTTCAACAGCGACGCGGTGATCCACGCCATGTTGGCTCCGCGCCGCACCGCAGCTCGGATGGACTCTGGCGTGGGGTTCGGGCCTTGGTGCAGGATCAGCGTGCCGCCCGCGATCAGCGTTCCCCACGTCTCGAACATGGCGCAGTCCCACTGCACGGGCGAGGCCGCCAGGCAAACTGTCTCGGCGGAGAACATACGGAAGCGGTCGTTGTCGAGTAACCGAGTAAGCGCAAGGTGCGGCAACATCACGCCCTTAGGCATGCCTGTGCTGCCTGAGGTGAACATGACGCAGGCGGGGTCGTGTGCGGTGCGCGGGGCGTCGGCGAGCGCCGTAGCCCGTGGTCGGCTCTCCTGCGGCGCACGGACCTCGACGCCCAGAGCGTGCTCGGACACGATGAAGCACGGTGCCAGCCGGTCGAGCGCCAGGCGTATCTGCTCGTGCGGGGTCTGCGGATCGAAGGGCGCATATACAGCGCCAAGGCGCAGCACGGCGAGGCATGCCCCGATCGCAGTGAACGAGCGTGGCAGCACGACGGCGACGTGGTCACCAGCAGCGCACCCCTGGTCGAGCAGAAGCTGTTCGATCCGCGCCGCCGTCTTGAGAAGTTCCGCGTAGGTATGCTGGTCGTCGCCGTCGATCACTGCGATCCGGTTGGGATGGCAGCGCGCCGTATCCGCCACCGACTCGTCGATCCGACGCCGCGGCGCAGCGGGTAGCTGCGTGTGGTTGAGCGCCGCATACGCACGGTGGTCACGCGCCGAGAGGGGCGGCGGCGCAGACGCACCAAGCGCGAACCACGTAGATACATGCGCAAGATGGTCAGCAAGAGTAGCCAGGAACCCACTGGGCAGCCCCGGAGGGGTCGCGAGGAGCGTGGCAACGGAGCAGCCGGGCGCGACGCGCAGCGTCACGTCGCAGTCCCAGGTCCCTGCGTCTCGCCGAAGGCACGATGTGACGCACAGTTCGCCGTCCGGCATCTGCGGTTCCAGTAGCGTGGCCGGGTCGGGGTACGCCCCGACCTGTAGCTTCGCCGCCCAGCCGCCCGGACCCCCGAGCACGAAGTCGACCGCCGAGGCGTCTGCGTGCGTCGCAAGCACGAACGCCCACGCAGCGAGCACATGATGCACCCGGACCCCCGGCTCCAGGGGGCACGCCCACTCTTCGCAGCGCTCAGCGGATGCCGGCAGCGGGATCGGCCACCACGAAGAGCCCAGCATTGTGGTCACGCCCACGACGCCCCCCGCAGGCAGAGGTGGTCTGCCAGTTCGCCGGTCTCGGGGTGGTCCACCACCTCGTTGAACTCCACCTCGCTTCCGATCCGATCGCTGAGCGCCTCGGAGAAGAGCGCGATCTCCAGCGACGTCACGCCAGCGTCCCAGTAGTTCTCACCACGCGCTGGCGCGCTGCGTCCGATGTCCCCCCAAGCCGCCTCCACCAGCGCCCGCATCTCATCCGCGTCACGCGGCACGGCAGAAGTGACCGGGTCGCCGCCCCCGCCTTGGAACGCCGCGTTCGCCTCGCGAATCCTCTGTCGCGCGAGCGCCTGAAGGTCCTCACTCTCTCGCGCGGCACGACTGTCAGACATACGCGGTGACCACAGCCATAGAGTCATGCCACCAGTAATCGCAATCGTCCGGCGGCCGTAGGCCGCGCACCACCTCGACCTCGAACCGAGAGAAGGATCGCAGCAAGGCGCGCTGATGACGACGCGATAGTGAATCCACCTCGTTGGTGTAGTACACCAATCGGCCGCGGTCCGACAGGTGGCCCGCGGCCATCGCGAAGAACGTCTCGGCAACCGTCGCGTCCCGGACCACGACGCGCTCGAACTCGGTGTCGTCCACCGGGAAGGTGTCCATGAAGATACCGTCGAAGCTCCCCAGCTGCGGCATCACATCCTCCCATGAGCCCTCAAGGATCACGGTCGGCGTCGTCGCGGTTTTGCTCCAGCGCCGCGCCGCCGCCGCGACCTCGCTGTTGAGTTCAACAACCGTGTGACGCATACAGGCGCCGTCGATCATGCCCGCGGACAAGCCAAGACCGAAACCAAGCTCCAGCACGTGGCCGCCACCCTCGCACACACGTTGCGTCATTCGCTCCATCAGTGGCGCCTCCCAGTCCTGCATTACCGACTGCCCGGCAATCTCCAACGTTCCGTCACGGACGCTCGCCGCCCGTGTCCCCCACGCGCCTTCCTCGATCGGTGTGCGCTCACGGCCCATGACGAGCGTCCCGGCATCGGCATCCGCGCGGGCAAGCGCCTCGACCAGCTCGTCCACAGCCCGGTTGACCATCCACACTCGCTGGCGCTCCGTCGGTGTGCGCACGTAGTCGTCACGCAAGAGCACATCGACGTCGACACTCCGCAAGTGCCGGATCACCCTCATGCAGTGAGCTCCTCTCCTCGAAGCACTTCGATCTTGCCGTCATACGTCACCCGGCCCTTAAGGCCGATGTTCACCGAGACCCCCTCGCCGTTGGCCGGCCAGTCGCGCCGCGCGACGCCAGAAGCCGCCTCCTCCAGGTCCAAGCCACGCACCCGGGGGTGAAGCCAGCCGATCGCCCCAGGCGGCAATACGCGCCCATAGTCATCGAGGACCTGAACCACCCCATCGCGCCTGTCCTTCGCCGGCGCTGCTCCCATCTCCCCCACGCGGATCTCCGGATCGCGCCCAGCCCTGTCAAGACAAGCCGTCAGCATTGCCTCGAACGCCGCAATCAACGCTGGTGAGTACTTCGCACGCCGGTAAACGAGGTCCCATTCCCAGCGTTCCTGCCACACGCGCGGAATCAAGAAAATGTCCATTGTCGCGCCGCGAGGCGGTGTCACCTGCGGCACCAGGCGGCAGTCACCCAGGCTGATCGACGGCATGGCCTCGGGCTCTGGGAGCACCAGTGCCTGCACGAGCGCGGCACGCCCCGCGAGGCGACGGGCACCAGCCGCATTCACGACATCGGCCAGCGAGACCCGCGACCAGTCCTGCAACCGCTCGATTCCCCTCGCGACCTGCGTGACTACGGTACCTATAGTCGGGTTCGACGTCAGGTCAACAACCAGCGGCAACGTGGACAGCAATGGCCCCACTGTGTGCTCGGTGTTCTCGGTACGCTGGCTGACGGGTACTCCGATGACCACCCGCTTCTGCCCAGCAAAGCGCGCCAGCGTGATGCCGAAGAGCGCACACGAGACCGCATAGAGTGTCGTACCGGACCGTCGCGCAAGCGCTTTCACCGCTTGCATCCGGTCATCGGTCAGTATGAACGGGGCGACTACGCACTCCCAATCTGCCGCATCCGCGGCCGCACCCGGCGCGTCCGGCCATGGGCTCGACACTGGGCACGGTGCGCCGAGAGTTGCTACGACTCCCTCGACCTCACGGGCCTGGCTGTCGGCCTTCCACGCGGCCTCCGCCTCCGCGACATCGATGAGTGTCGGCCGTGGCACAGAGTCCTCACCACGCCACGCCTGCTCAAGAAAGTGCAAGAACAACGCGGTTGACGCCTCGTCTATAGCGACGTGGTGGAACGCGAACGCTACGACGTCGGCTCCATTGGCACGTCCGACTGCGACGCGGACGACGTCGGCAGCGGCCAGATCAAACGGTGCGTCGAAGAAGTCGGCCAGCGCCACTGGGTCGTCGCGCAGCTCGGCGACCACCAGTGCCCGCTCGCGCTGCTCCTGCACGAGCGTGCCCTTGGAGGCATACACCGCTGTCCGCAGGGTCGGCTGCGTGGAGATCACGCGGTTGACCGCACGCTCCAGCTTCGCTACGTCGAGGACGCCGTGTAGGTCACAAACCAGCGGCACGTTGTAGGAGGTGCTGCGCGGGTTCTCGCGGCGCTGGAGCCACATGGCGGTCTGTCCCGCGGTCGCCAAACCGCTCGTCTGGCCAGATGACACGAGCGGCTCGGCGGTTGGAGCGTCGCCCAACCCGTCCTGCGCCGTGACCTCCTCCAGTACATACCGCAGGGTCGGATCGGCCAGGAACGCCCGGCGGCTGAGGACTGTGTCACACCGCCGCCGCAGTTCGGTGATGAACCGGGCGACGAGCAACGAATGGCCACCGAGATCGAGGAAGCTGTCGTCCGGCCGCGCCTCGGCGACGCCGAGCATCTCACACCAGAGCGTGGCTGCGGCGACCTGCGCGCCGTGCAGCACAGCCGCCTCCGCCCCCGCCTCCGGTAAGCGAGCGCCCGCGCCCCCCACCACTCGCTCGTTACCAACCACGACCTCAGATGGCAGCGCGTACTCGGGCAACACTCGTGCCGCTTCCGACAACATCCGAGCCGCCAGGTCTTTCGCGGGACGCTCGCCGTGTTGCGGCTCGATGTTCGCAACGACGACAGTCTCGCGGCTGCCATCCACCCGTGTTGTGACGCGTACCGCTCGCACACCGTCCACCGCTGCCAGGACGGCTTGCACCTCGTCGAGGTCGACGCTGAAGCTTCGGACCTTCACCCGTCGGTCAAGGCGCCCGAGCAGCCGGATCGTTCCATCTCGCAGTCGCACCGCCTGATCGCCGCTGCGATACATCCGCTCGCCGAAGCCACCGAACGGCGATGGGGAGAACTTGGCGGCGGTCAAGCGCGGATTGGCCGCGTAGTAGCTCGCCAGTGACGGTCCGGCCATGACCAATTCACCCGTCTCGCCCACTTCGGCCTCTGTAAGGTCGGCCCGCAGAACGTGCGCGCTCATCGGCCCGGCCGGGGCGCCCATGCGCCCCTCGCTTAGCAGTGCTCCGAGATCCAGCGGCCCTGCGATCGCCGACGTGATGGCTTGCTCAGTGGACCCATACATGTCATATACGTCGCCGCCGACGCCGAGCGCTTGCCACTCTGCAATGGCTGCGGCCGGCACGACGTCGCTGCCGACGCCCACAACGCGCAGCGCAGGCAGTATCCCGACCACGTGCCCATCACGTAGCGCAGCCAGCCAGGCCGACCAGAACGTCGCAGGGAGATTCAGCGTGGTGACCCGTTCCGCCGCCAGGAAGTCCGTGAAAACCTGGAAGTCCGCATACGCGTCTTCGGCCATGGCGATGGCGGTCCCGCCGGCAGCCCAGGCGGTCAGCAGCTCTTCGAGGCATATATCGACGCCCAGCGGGGCGAATTGCAGTACGCGGTCGTTCGAGTCAAGCCCCAGCGTGGAGGCCGTCTGCACCACGCTGTCCGCCAGCGCGCCGTGACTGGTGACAACGATCTTTGGCGCACCGGTCGTACCAGTCGTCGTCGCGGCGTAGGCGCTCGCACCACGCGGCAGCGACGGTGCCGTCGATCCTGCTGAATCAGTGTCCCGCAGTCGCTCGCCGCCCGGCCCCGGGACCTCGTCTCCTAGCACCGTGACCGCACACAGCTGCGCTTTCAGCTCGTCCCGTCGCCCCTGTGGCCATTCGGGGTCAACGAGTGCCAGACAGCATCCGGCCCCAAACACACCGAGCGCAGCAACAGCAAACCGCTCGTCACGCGGGCCCTCGTACACGACGAACGTGTCCTCGCCATCGCGGAGCTTCACCGTCGCACGCAACTGCGCAGCCAGTGCGATCGCCCGCGCGTACAACTCCTCATAGGTCAACGAGCAGCCAGCGGCCTCAAAGGCAACCGCGTCCGGTGTTCGGCGTGCGTGCTCGCCGACGAGGTCGACCACAGTCCGCGCAACCCGGTCAATCGCCATCGTCGGCGCTCCTCAGCATGGAATCGTGCCCCGCCTGATTTGACCGCGTGCGGCGTATGTCGCGGGAGATCGTCACCCGCTTGAGCCAGCGGTCGGCGCCGTCGTAGCGCGGAACGAAGCTGTCCCGCGAGTGGACCGCCCGCATGTTGTCCACCAACAGCACGTCGCCGGGGCCGACCACGACGCGCCGCATCGTCCGCTCCACCACCGAGTCGAGCACGGCAAGGGCGTCTTCGACCTCAGGTGGCAGGGGCCGCTGCAAGAAATGCGGGTCGAGGCGGACGTAGGGCATGCGGCGGTCTCCGAACAGCGCCGGCCCAGGCCATGCTCGCGCCTCACCCTCGAAGGCGAGGTCAGGCATCTGAGTCACCGGCGTCACGAACAGTGCGTCGAGCCGTGCATCCGGAACCCACTCCCGCGCGCAGCTGACACCTGTCTTCACTCCGTCCCGGTTGCGCAGGCCAAGCAGTCCAACGTAGTCCGCCGGGTACTGCTGGAAGGCGTCCTCCGTGTGCCAGGCGACCGCCTCTCGCGAGCTGGAGTTCAGCTGGCAGTTCTCATCGGCCTTGACTGGCACGATGTCGTTGACGAGGCGACCGTCCTGCTGGCCCTCCCAGCCGAAGGCGTGCCCCAGGCACCCGGCGAGCAGCAGAACCTGCACGTCCTGCGTGCGTGTAGCCCGCTTGTCGGCCACACGCCAGTCAGAGGGGGTCGGCAGGAGGCCGATCTCATCGACGTCGAGCCCGTGCACGATCAGGCAGTCCACGGGTTCATCGGAGCGCAGGAGCATAAGGTGCGCAGCGAGCCGTGCCGGTATGCGCTTGCGGCCCGTATCCAGCGCCTCGAACAGGTCCGCGCCACACGAGCCGACGTCCACGGCGTCGCACACCTCGGCGGCGATGGCGCGTAGCTGGCCGGCCTCCTGCGGTCTGAGGTTCAGCTCGACGACCGGAGAAGCACCTGAGCCCATCAGCCTCTCGCCGACCGCGGTCGCAGATCGGTCCACACTCGTTCGACGTGGTCAAGGGCCGCCGCATACGTCATCCCTCTGCGAACGGCCGACCAGCCCGGCGGCAGCTCTCTGTCATCTGGCCAGATCGAGTATTGCTCCTCATGATTGACCACCACGAGGAACTGGGTCTCGTCGTCCGCTGACACGACCTTCCCGCCCTTTCCGGAAGCCCACGGTCATGACGGTTTCCCAACGTAGCAGAGTTTTAATTCACTGCCTAGGTTGTATTTCATGACACGGCGAGCTACGGTCACACGTGAAGTGCCACAGTTAGCAGAGCTCTCAATCACGTCAATTTTAGGAGAGGTCCAAATTAGAAGAACAATGATGCGCTCGAAGATCCATCGCGCGACCGTCACAGCCAGCGACCTCAATTACGTCGGCTCGGTGACAGTGGACATCGGACTGCTCGAAGCCGCCGACATGCTCCCGAACGAGCAGGTCACGGTCGTCGACATCACCAACGGGGCGCGCTTCGAGACATATCTCGCCGAGGGTGAGCGCGGATCCGGCGCCGTCATAATCAACGGGGCGGCCGCGCGGCTCGTGCACTACGGCGACATAGTGATCATCCTGACTTACGGTAGCTATGAGCAGGCTGAGCTGGAGACTTACGCCCCCACGATCGTCCACGTGGACGAGTCCAACCAGCCGATAAGCGAGGACGAAGCGGCCAAGCTGGTCGACAACCGCGCCACCCACCCTTCAGTGCCTCGGCTCGTGAGGTAGGTCCCTGCGATCGTATCCCCCACTTCGATCTGCGTCGTTGGCACCGGCACGTTCGCAGCTGGACTGTGCGCAAGCTTCGCGCAGCAGCAGCACCTGTCCGCGACGTTGACGGTCGCGGCGCGGGCGCCCGCCAGCGCCCATGCATTGGCAGACGCGACAGCGATCCGAGCGTCGTCGGCCGGCATCCGGCTGGCCGTCGGCGCCGAGACCATATCGCTGAGCTCCACAGAGACCGCCATGGAACTCGTCGCGCGCCTGATGCCCGACGTGGTCGTCCACGTCGTCTCCCTGCAATCGCCCAGCGAGCTGCACGGCAGTGCCAGCGCCTGGACAGACCTCGTCCGGGAGGCGGGACTGGGCATCACACTGCCGCTCCAAGCGGTCCTGGCCGCACGGCTCGCCGCTGCGGTCGGCCGCGTCCGGCCGCAGTGCCTTTTCGTCAACGCCGCGTATCCAGACAGTGTCAATCCCGTGCTGCGGCAGCTGGGCCTGCCAGTCTTCTGCGGGCTGGGGAACGTGACGGTGCTCGACGCGGCCGTGCGGGCCAAGCTGTCACTGACAAGCGAGTCTGATCTGCGCATCATCGGCCACCACTGCCACATGTCAGCGAACCATCGCGGACCCGAGGCCCGTGCATGGTCCGGCGGATACGAACTGCCTGACACCGGCGCGCTACTCTCCGCAGTCCGTGCACTCCCGCGCGCGGTCACCAATTCGATCGCCGCGACCTCCGCCGGCACATTCTTGCGCAAGCTCGTCGCCGATGAATTGTTCAGCGCCAGCGTTCCAGGGCCACATGGGCTTCCGGGTGGCTATCCCGTGACAGTAAGTTACCGTGAAATCTCGGTGAACCTTCCCGACGATATCCCGATCGGCGAGGCCGTGGCACTCAATGAGGCATGGTCTGGCGCTGAAGGTGCATGGGTGACATCTGACGGCGAAATTCACTTCTCCGAGATTGCGGCAGACGCACTCGCCCGCCACGGCCTACACGATGTCGCTGGTGGGTTCGCGGTGACAGACCTCGAAGACGCTGCAATCGACCTGGCTGAGTTGCGCGAGAAGCTGCGAGCACGCCGCTGATCCCCGCGCGACGCTCATGACTCGCTGCCTCATGACTCGCTGCCTCATGACCCGCTGCGCATCATCTGTCGCGCATTGCCGACCATGGCGGGCAGCGATCCATCCCCTCCAACGGCGTTATCGGGACTGAACAGCCACGTCGCACCGACCCCACAGCGCGCGAGAAGCTGCTTGGCACGGCCGATCCGGCGCGTGACGCCCGGGTCCGCACCGTCGAAGAGCAGACCCGCGATGTCCCCGCTATGTGCGACCTGTAGCCCGGCCGCGCCCACCGTTGCGGCGACTTCCAAGAAATCATCGAGCTGCTGCACTACCAGATGCCGATTGGAAATCTCCGCGCTCGCACTTGCCACTCGCCCGAGTCCCGCTGCGTCGCCGTCCCGGACCGCCGCAGCGAGTTGGCTTCGCAGGAGCGTAAATGCGCGCCGCTCCTCGCTTGAGTACTGGATCGGCGGCCGTGCGATCGTGTCCACCCCTCGGCTGTCCGGCGCGCTGTAGAAGCCGAGCACCTGCAACTGCGGCAAGCTGGGGCCCAACTCCTCGATCACCAAGCCCACGCGCTGGGCGAACAGCACGGGCTCCTCGAACATGATCGGGTCGGCGGCTATCTCGGCGGCGACGGCAAACCTGGCCAACTCATGCGGCGTGATCGCCACTTCCAGGAGCGCGCAGACGGCACGGATCGTCGCGACCACGTCTGCGCTCGACGAGCCGAAGCCGTGGCCGACCGGGATCGTACTGAGGATGCGCAGCCGAAGGCCCATCCGGGTTGCGTCGAACGCCTCCAGTGTCGCGATTGCCGCCGCTTTCGCCTTCGCATGCCCCCGCATCTCCCCGACCACGCCGGGCGCCTGGTCGACCTGCTCTACCCAGGCCTCGCTGATCAGATCAGGGCACGGCAGCGTCACCAGGCCATAGCACTCGCCGGCTGGCGTGCCTCCGGCGTCGAAGTAGCCCTGGATAATCTCCCCATGGTGGCCTATACCCATGCCGTAGCCTACTCGCCGCAACACGACTCGTCCGCTCCGGCCCACGGCTCAGGCGCTCGTCAACCTGCACGCGCTCATTACCGCATCGGCGATATCGGCCGAGGACGAGACGTGCGTGAGGGAGTCCTCAGATCGGGTACCCACGTCGTCGGCGCCGTAGTAGCCGGAGCCATGGATCACGATCTCGTCCTCCTCCACGAGCCCGCGATCGATCGCGTTCATGGCGCCGGCCAAAGCCATGATCATGGCCCATTCGCGCACATCGTCTGGACGGGCGATCGGCCGCACATGGGTGTGCGCTGCGAGCCGTTCCATCACGTCGTCGTATCGGGACAGACACTCCTGCCGCGAGACGACCATGCCACGGTCGCGTGCGCCGGGCAGCCAGTCTGCGATCCGCTCCACGGTCGGAGGGCGGCGGGTGTAGAACGTCGGCTCAACGATCTCATGCAGACTCTCGACCGTTGGCGGGAAATACGTCGACTCGTCCTGCCGGTAGACGTTCGTCGCGGGGTCGTACGAGTAGGCGGGCAAGTCGACCTCGTCGATGCGGCCGGTGTGGCTCCACAGCACGAGGTCAGGCGTCGCAAGGTGCTGGACCATCAGATAACGCGCAGGCGCTCCACCACCGCGGATCTCGGTGCCGAGCGCATGGCCGAGGAAGCCGTAGGCGCTGGAGACCGCGTGCACGTGCAGGCGCGGGTTTTGCGGGACACCCCACGCATCGGCCTCGGCGAACGCGCGGATCACATCGGCGACCATGTAGTTGTCAACGTGCAAGCTGTCCCACACGCGGACGCCGTACTCATCCAAGAGTCGCTCAGCGTAGTTGTCGACGAACCCGTGCACCAGCGGCTTGACCCCTTCACGGTCCTCGCCGCCATATACGCAGATCGGGTTCAGCCTCTGTAGGTCTGCGTCATCGTCAAGAACCGAGGCCCAGACCTTGGGGAGTCCGGACGCGGGGATCACGACGCTGACCCGGAGCGTGCTCGGCGTGGCCAGCCCCACCTCGTAGGCATGACTGACTGCATCACGCAGCGCACTGGCCTTGTTGGCGGCCGACGGCGTCACCAGCATGACCGGCTCGCCGGTGACACGCGTGTGCTCTACCGCGCGCAGGATGATCGCAAGCGACCCGAAGGTCTTGGTCGTGCGCGTACCGGGGTTGCGCGTGAGATCGAGGAACAGCAATTGCTTTCCACGGTACTCGCCAAGGTCGTTCAGCGAGAGACCGGTGGCAGCGGTAGTGTCGCCCGGCAACTCGTCACGGGTCGGAAACCGAAACGGCGGCGCGAATCGCGTCGTCTCGGCCAGGACGTCCAGGCGCCGCGCCTCTGCACGGTCGAGCGCCTCCCCTATGCCTGTCCAGTAGCGGTCAAAGGCGTCCTGCACAATCAGTTCCGCTGGCCGCAACTCGCGTCCCCTTTGATTCGTCCGGTTTCACCAGACCCACTAGATGCTGGTCGGCTCGACTATGGGTACTGATACCCCGAAGGCATCTTCGAGCAAACCCCGGGCAGCTACTGCATCCGGAAACGTCGCCACGGCATCCTCCGCCTCCCCGAGAGCTGAGGCGGCGAGGTGCGTGAACCAGTCGCCGTAGCGCTCCACGAACTGCTCGACATTCTTGGGCGACAGACCCGAGAGTGCGGGGTTCTTGCCGATCCCGGCACGCAGAAGCGCCACCGCTTCGCCGACCCAGCGGTCCAACGCTGCCGGCGTCATCGCGGCTGGGGCGAAGGTCTCCGGACGGCCGCCGCACAGTGTGGAGCACGCGACCCGAAATTCCTCCGCAAGGCGTGCGGCGGTCACGGGCTTGGGATCGACAACGAGGCCAACCGGCTGGCGCCCCCGCTGGCGCAAGTCGCGCACCACGCTGTTGACCAAGCCGAACGTGGAACAGTGGCCGACGACGGCCAGCGCCACGCC
>NZ_DASYZI010000134.1:0-9668 GCF_035946395.1 Actinocrinis sp. | reverse complement strand
GAGGAACTGTTCCGGCCGATGCCTCGACCGCCGGCGCCTCAGGCGCGCCGCGGCACCGAGTTCCACGCGTGGGTCGAACACCGCTTCGGCCAGCAGACGCTCTTCGACGACGAGGAACTTGAGCTGCTGGGTGAGGAGGAGATCGAGGGCGACGAGGATCTGGCCGCACTCAAGGCGGCGTTTCTACGCACGCCCTACGCCGGTCGGCAGCCGCACCGGGTCGAGGCTCCGTTCCAGCTGCTGCTCGGCGGGCACATCATCCGGGGCCGGATCGACGCCGTGTACCAGGACCCGGACGGCAGTTACGAGGTCGTGGACTGGAAGACCAACCGGAACGCGGACGCCGATCCGCTGCAACTGGCCGTCTACCGCCTCGCCTGGGCGGAACTGGCCGGGGTGCCGGTCGAGGAGGTGCGCGCCGCGTTCCTCTATGTGCGAACCGGGTTGGTTCAACGGCCCGAGGACCTGCCGGACCGCGCCGCACTCGAACGGTTGCTCATCGAGTGAGGTCGAGTGCGAGGCCGGGAGCAGTCGAGTCCGAGATCGAGCGCGGTTGAGATCGAGCACGGTTGAGGGCGAGCGTGGTTGAGGGGCGACTGCGACCCCGCGCAGGATCCCGCCAGACAGCCGGATGGCGAAACACCGGTGCGGGCGTGGCGGCATGCCTGGTAGAAACAGGCTCCAGGCAGAACGGCCGAGGTCCGGCCGACGCGGACGAGCCGGCTCGGCGAGGCCTTGAGAGACCATGAGCGCCATGAGTCGCTTTGTCCAACCCGGCAAGAGGCCATGAGCCGGCTTGGGGCTTGGTCGCCAGCCCCGCGAGAGGTGCCCGCGCCGCGGAGTACCTGAGCAAGAAGTGCCCGAGCAGGAAGTGCCCGAGCAGGAAGTGCCCGCGCCGCGGCGTACAGACTGCGGCGTACAGACTGGAGTGCAGACACGTGGAGTTCAAACAGTCCAGGAAGCTGTCCGAGGTCCAGTACGACCTGCGCGGGCCTGTCCTCACCCGGGCCAAGCAGCTGGAGGCCGAGGGCCACACCATCCTCAAGCTGAACATCGGCAACCCGGCGCCGTTCGGCTTCGAGGCCCCGGACGAACTGGTCCAGGACATCATCCTCGGCCTGGCCGACTCCAACGGGTACGGCGACTCCAAGGGCCTGCCCTCGGCCCGGCGCGCGGTCGTGCAGTCCTACCAGACCCGAGGCCTGACCGGCATCGACATCGAGGACGTGTACATCGGCAACGGCGTCTCCGAGCTGATCGCCATGGTGCTCAACGCGCTGCTGAACAACGGTGACGAGGTGCTGATCCCGGCGCCCGACTACCCGCTGTGGACCGGCGCGACCGCGCTGGCCGGCGGCACACCGGTGCACTACCTGTGCGACGAGCAGTCCGACTGGTCGCCGGACCTGGCCGACATCGAGTCGAAGGTCACCGACCGTACCAAGGCGATCGTGGTGATCAACCCGAACAACCCGACCGGCGCCGTCTACTCGAACGAGCTGATCAGCGGGCTGGTCGAGATCGCCCGGCGGCACCGGCTGATGGTGCTGTCCGACGAGATCTACGACAAGATCCTCTACGACGGCGCCACCCACCGGCCGACCGCGCTGTTCGCTCCCGACCTGCTGACCATCACGTTCAACGGCCTGTCCAAGACATACCGCGCGGCCGGGTACCGGATGGGCTGGATAGTCGTCAGCGGCCCGAAGGAGCACGCCGAGGATTACATCCAGGGCCTGGACATCCTCGCCAACCTGCGGCTCGGCCCGAACGTCCCGGTGCAGCACGCGATCCAGGCCGCGCTCGGCGGCTTCCAGTCGATCGACCGTCTCACCGAGCCCGGCGGCCGGCTGTGGGACCAGCGCAACCGTACCTGGGAACTGCTCAACCAGATCCCGGGCGTCTCGTGCACCAAGCCGATGGGCGCCATCTACGCCTTCCCCCGGCTCGACCCGGACGTGTACAAGATCGCGGACGACGAGCGCTTCGTGATGGATCTGCTGAACGCCGAGAAGATGCTCGTCATGCACGGCTCCGCTTTCAACTGGCCGGCCTCGGACCACTTCCGCATCGTGACTCTGCCGCGCGTACACGATCTCGAAGAAGCCGTCACCGGGCTGGGGCGGTTCCTGTCCACATACGTGCAGTGAACCGCCTCGCTGGGCACGGCGTGGCGACCCGGTAAAGTCGGATCATGTCTACCGACGCCTACGTTCCCGTGCGGACCTTCGTCGAGCAGAACTCGGCCGGGTTCCTCGAAGACCTCAAGGACTGGCTGCGGATCCCGTCCATCTCCGGCGACCCCGACCGGGTCGGCGACGTGCGGGCCTCGGCACAGTGGCTGGCCGCCAAGCTGCGGGCGACCGGGTTCCCGACCGTCGAGATCTGGGAGACCGCGGGCGGCGCCGGGCTGCCCGCCGTCTTCGCCGAATGGCCGTCGGGTGATCCGCAGGCGCCGACGGTCGCCGTGTACGGCCACCACGACGTCCAGCCCGTCACGCCGCTCGAACTGTGGGAGACCCAGCCCTTCGACCCGAGCGTGCGCGACGGGAAGCTCTACGCGCGCGGCGCCTCCGACGACAAGGGACAGATCTTCTTCCACGTCCTCGGTCTGCGCGCGCACCTGGCCGCGACCGGCCGCACCGCGCCTGCGGTCAATCTCAAGCTGATCGTCGAGGGCGAGGAGGAGTCCGGCTCACCGAACTTCGCGCAGCTGTTGCGTGAGCGCGCCGACCGGCTCGCCTGTGATGTGGTGGTCGTTTCCGACACCGGTATGTGGGACCGCGACACTCCCTCGACGGTGACCGGCATGCGAGGCCTGATCGCCGCTCAGATCGACCTGCACGGCCCGAGCGGCGACGTGCACTCGGGCTCGTTCGGCGGCGCCATCTCCAACCCGCTGACCGAGTTGGTGCGCCTGCTCGCGCAACTGCACGACGAGAACCGGCACATCGCACTGCCCGGCTTCTACGACGGCATCGTCGCGCTCACCGACACCGAGCGGCGCCTGTTCGCCGAGCTCCCCTTCGACGAGGCGGCCTGGCTGCGCACCGCCAAGTCCCGGGCGGCGGTCGGCGAGGCCGGGTACACCACGCTGGAGCGAGTCTGGGCCCGGCCGACCGCCGAGATCAACGGCATCTGGGGCGGTCACACCGGACCCGGCCAGAAGACCATCGTGCCCTCCGAGGCACACGCCAAGCTCTCCTTCCGGCTGGTCGCCGGGCAGGATCCGGCGCAGGTCCGCAAGGCGTTGGAGCTGTGGCTGGCCGAGCGGATTCCGTCCTGGCTCGAATACGAGGTCGAGTTCGAGGGCGACGGCGTGCGTCCGTGCCTGACCCCGCTCGACCACCCCGCGCTGAATTCCGTCACGCGGGCACTCGGCCGCGCTTTCGCCGACGATCCGGACGGCGAGCCCCGCCAGATCCTCTACACGCGTGAGGGCGGCTCGGGACCGGAAGCCGATCTACAGGAAGTGCTCGGCGCACCGGTGCTCTTTCTCGGCGTTGCGCTGCCCGAGGACGGCTGGCACGCGCCGAACGAGAAGATGGACATCGCCGGACTGCTCAGGGGCGCCGAAGCGGCCGCCTACCTGTGGGAGGACCTGGCGGGGAACAAATGATCATCCGGAGACGTTGACCGTGCGTCATGCGCAGGCCCGCGTCCGGGCGGACGGGTGGCCGGCGCCGGGCGAAGCAGTACCCGACGGAGGGGGAACGAGCGATGGCCGACCACCGCGACGCGGCGACCGGACCGCTCGGACGGCTCGCCCTGGCGCGGGGCACCGTCGACCGCACCGCCGAACTGCGGCTCGACGAACTGGCCCTGGCCGCCGTCTGGTCGAACCCGGACACCCGCGTGCTCGTGGTGAGCGAGGGCCGGGCCTTCGTGCTCGACGAGCCGGACCCGGTGGTCGCCGGGGCTACGCGCCCCCGCCTGGTCACGCTGTCCTCGCATGACGCGCCGGAGGGTGATCGTTACCTGCTCGGCCGCGACGAGAGCGGCTACACGTTCTTCGCCGTCCCGGCCGAGACATTACCCGGCCAGTTCGACGGCGACGCGCGCCCCGCGTCGCTGCGTGAGGTCGGCGTGCACCTGTCCGACCGGGATGCCGGACTGCTCACCCACGCGGTCGCCCTCGAACACTGGCACCGCAGCCACCGCTACTGCCCGCGCTGCGGCAGCCCGACCCAGGTAGCCGCGGCCGGACACATCCGCCGCTGCGCCAACTGCGGGACCGAGCACTACCCGCGCACCGACCCGGCCGTGATCATGGCCGTCACCGACCCCGAGGAGCGGCTGCTGCTCGGCCGCGGCTCGTCCTGGGGCCCGAACCGGTTCTCGGTGTTGGCCGGCTTTGTCGAGCCGGGCGAGTCGCTGGAGCAGGCAGTGGCCCGTGAGGTCGCCGAGGAGGCCGGGCTCACGGTGACCTCTGTGACGTACCTCGGCAGCCAGCCGTGGCCGTTCCCGTGCAGCCTGATGCTCGGCTTCACCGCCACGGTGGAGGACCCCGGGCGGATGCGCGCCGACGGCGAGGAAGTGCTGGAAGTGCGCTGGTTCAGCCGCGAGGAACTGACCGAGGCCACCAAATCCGGGGAGATAGTGCTGTCCGGGCAGATATCGATAGCCCGCGCGCTGATCGAGCATTGGTACGGCGCCCCGGTCACCGACGCAGCGCCCTGATCGGCACGGAGCAACACGTTCGACACGGCACGACACGTGATGCAATGACCGCAGTGATCAGCGGACCGCCATGACTAGCCCTATCCTCTGCGCGTTGCCTGAGCGAGCGACATGCAGACCGAGACAATCCGGGCTCATCATCGAGCAATGGCCTTGCTCGGCACTGGAAAATATCCGATATTCCCGGAGTGTCCTACTCATTCAAGTGATGTGCGGAGCACTGGACCAACTAACCACAGTGACTAGCGCTGTGGAGTGAGACGGCGCCCTGACTCGGTCTCGAAGAAGTGGACCGCGTCCAGGGACAGCTCCAGCCCCACCGCCGAACCCGGTCGCGGCGTGGCATGCGGTTCGCAGCGCACCACGATCGTCCGTCGTCCCTCGCCGACACCGGTCGTGCAGTGCGCGTATGCGACGTAGCCGAGGTTCTCCACAGCGTCGACGTGCGCGTACAACCCGTGGCCCGGAGGGGTGAGACGCACGGTGTCCGGACGGAATCCGACCGTCACCTCGGGCACCTGCAACTCCGACGCGACCTTCCGGCTCAGCGGCAGCTCGATCACGTCCACGTCGCCGACGACGGCCCAGTCGTACTCGACCCGCGCCTTGATCAGGTTCATCGGCGGCGAGCCGACGAAGGCGGCGACGTAGGCGTTCATCGGATTCTCGTACAGTGCGCGCGGCGTGTCGCACTGCAACAGCACGCCGTTGTTCATCACGGCGATCCGGTCACCCATCGTCATGGCTTCGATCTGATCGTGCGTCACGTAGATCGTCGTGGCTTCCAGCCGCTGCTGCATGCTCACGATCTGCGCACGCACGTCGGTGCGCAGCTTCGCGTCAAGCGCGCCGAGCGGCTCGTCCATCAGGAAGACCTTCGGCTCGCGCATCATGGCCCGGCCCATCGCCACCCGCTGCTGCTCACCACCGGACAGCGTCCGCGGCATACGGTCGAGGGTCGGCGTCAAGTCGAGCTGCGCTGCCATCCGCCGCACCCGCCGCGCCACGGCCGAGGGCGGCGCACCGGTGAGCGTCAGCCGGAAGCCGAGGTTGCCCGCCACGGTCATCTGCGGGTAGAGCGCGTAGTTCTGGAACACCATCGCGATGTCGCGGTCACCCGGCTGCACCTGGGTGACGTCCACCCCGTCGATGAACACCGCGCCGGTGTCCACCGTCTCCAGCCCCGCCAGCATCCGCAGCGCGGTGGTCTTGCCGCAGCCGCTCGCCCCGAGCAGCACCATGAACTCGCCCGACTCGATGGCCAGGTTCAGATTGTTTACAGCCGGGCTCTTCGTCCCCGGATATGTATGGGACGCATCGGCGAACTCGACGGTAGCCATGATCTCCACCCCGGGACCAGTATCAAAGACTCCGTGTGGCTGTGGTGCGTTGGTGCGAAGATGCCACGGCCGTGCGGCGCGCACGGTGGTAGGCGGCAACCTACTCCGGATGAACGTCATTTGGCGAGAGTGTTGCCGCTATGTCCACGGTGTGAACTGTCTTGAGCCACTCTGTCGCATTCGCCTTACGACACGGAGTAATCAATCAACACGGCGTGATCGGCTGTATTCGGAGTGAGATCGAGCGCGGGTGCCGCGCTCGATCACTAGGCGTGCGTCACTTTCTCAGCGGGCTTTGCGGGCTCAGGCTTCGATCTTCTTGCGGACCTGCGAGAGCGACGGGTTGGTCATCGACGAGCCGTCGTGGAACAGGATCGTCGGGACGGTGCGGTTGCCGTCGTTCACGGACATCACGAATTCGGCGGCTTCCGGGTGCTGTTCGACGTCGATCTCCGCGTACTCGATTCCGGCCCGGTCCAGCTGGTGCTTGAGTCGCTGGCAGTGCCCGCACCAGGTCGTCGAGTACATCGTCATCCGCGTTGTCATCGCTGCTCCACTTCGGATTTCTTCCGTCACCGCGACAACGATCGCGTGCGCCGGAATCATCCCGGATTCGGGAAAGGACGGGCTTTGTGTCGGTGCCGCCTGAGAGTATGGGGAGCATGACCCACGCGACCACGGCCGACAGTGGGGAGGCCCTGCTTGCCGGGCTTGATACAGAGCAGCGCGCGGTCGCCACCGCGTTGCAGGGGCCGGTGTGCGTGCTCGCGGGCGCCGGGACGGGTAAGACCCGGGCGATCACGCATCGGATCGCCTACGCGGTCGCGCGGGGGGTTTATCCGCCCAACCAGGTGCTCGCGGTAACTTTCACCGCACGCGCGGCGGGGGAGATGCGTGGTCGGCTGCGGTATCTCGGCGCCGGGGCGGTTCAGGCGCGTACCTTTCACTCGGCGGCGCTGCGTCAGCTTCAGTACTTCTGGCCGCATACGGTCGGCGGGCCGTCGCCGAAGCTGATGGACACCAAGCTGCCGCTGGTGGCCGAGGCGGTCGCGGCGTGCCGGATGCGTGCGGACCGGGCCGAGCTGCGTGACCTGGCCGGCGAGATCGAGTGGGCCAAGGCGACCCAGGTCACCCCGGACGACTACCCGGCCGCGGCGGTCAAGGCGGGGCGGCTGCCGCCGCGCGATCCGGCCGAGACCGGCCGGATCTACGCGGCCTACGAGGCGGTTAAGCGCGACCGTGGCTCGATCGACTTCGAGGACGTGCTGCTGCTGACGGTCGGGGTGCTCGAATCCCGCCCGGACATCGCGGACCGGGTGCGCGACCAGTACCGGCACTTCGTGGTGGACGAGTACCAGGACGTCAACCCGCTGCAACAGCGCTTGCTGGACTGCTGGCTCGGCCGGCGTGACTCGCTCTGCGTCGTCGGCGACGCCAGCCAGACCATTTACTCCTTCACCGGGGCGACCCCGGAGTTCCTGCTCGGCTTTCCGGATCGCCATCCCGACGCCACGTTGGTCCGTCTGGTACGTGACTACCGGTCCACACCACAGGTCGTCACGCTCGCCAACGCACTGCTGAACGAGGCGCCGATGGACACGCTCGCGCAGCGGCGCACCGCGCGGGCACGCGTCGAACTCGTCGCGCAGTGTCCGCCAGGCCCGGCCGTCGAGTACGAGGAGTATCCCGATGAGACGGCCGAGGCGGAGGGCGCCGCGCGGTGGGTCAAGCGGCTGATCGACGCGGGTACCCGTCCGGCCGAGATCGCCGTGCTGTTCCGGATCAATGCGCAGTCCGAGGTCTACGAGCAGGCGCTCGCGGACGTCGGCGTGCCCTACGTGGTGCGCGGTGTGGAGCGTTTCTTTGAGCGGCCTGAGGTGCGTCAGGCGGTGATGCTGCTGCGTGGGGCGGCGCGTGCGACGACTGAGGGCGGCGAGCCGTTGCCGAGTGCGGTGCGCGGTGTGTTGTCCGGCAGCGGCTGGAGTGCCACACCTCCGGCCGGTTCCGGTCGTAGTCGCGAGCAGTGGGAGTCGTTGGCCGCACTTGCGGCGCTGGCCTCGGAGTACGCGGCCGGGCACCCGGAGGCCGGACTCGCCGACTTCGTGCGCGAACTCGAAGCCCGCGCGGCGGTGCAGCACGCCCCGGTGGTCGACGGCGTCACGCTCGCCTCGCTGCACTCCGCGAAGGGCCTGGAGTGGGACGCGGTGCTGCTGGTCGGCCTGACCGAGGGACTGCTGCCGATCAGCTACGCCGAGACGCCGGACCAGGTCGAGGAGGAGCGGCGGCTGCTCTACGTCGGGGTGACGCGGGCGCGTAAGTGGCTGCGGCTGTCCTGGGCACTGGCCCGCGCCCCGGGAGGCCGGGCGACGCGGCGACCGTCCCGGTTTCTCGACGCGTTGCGTGAGGCACAGGAGGCCCGCTCCGGCAGCATCGAGGGCTCGGTTGTGCGCGGGCGCGGCGGGCGCGGTGGCCGTGCGACCGAGGAGGACAAGCGGGTCAAGCGTTCCGGACCGGTGCGTTGCCGGGTCTGCGGGCGCTCGCTCATCGAGCCGGTGGAACGCAAGCTGGGCCGCTGCGCCGACTGCCCGTCAGATCTGGACGAGGAGCTGTACGAGCGGCTGCTGACCTGGCGTTCCGCGCGAGCTCAGGAGCAGTCGCTGCCCGCGTACTGCGTCTTCACCGACGCGACGCTCACCGCGATCGCGGAGACACGCCCGGCCAGCCGCGCAGCACTGGCCGTCATTCCGGGCGTCGGCTCGACGAAGCTGGACCGTTACGCGGACGAGGTGCTGGCGCTGCTCAGTGCCGGTGGTGCCCCGCTGATCGACGACTCGGTGACGGTGAATGGCGGCGGGGCGAGTGATGATGGCGATGGCAGTCAGGCGGTGTTGTCGTCCTTGGCGGGGGGCAGTGATATCGCGCAGTAGTCTGCGGCGTACTGGAGCGCGCCGCCGATGAAGGTGCGCATTGAATAGTGTGTGGCGCCGTCCACGGTCTGCACGCGCAACAGCACCAGCACGGCTGCGGGGTGCATTATCGTGTGCGGGATCGCAGCGCAGCCGAACGGCGCGTTCACTTCCAGCGAGACGGTTTCGCCGGGCTGGACGACTGTCCACGCGCCGTTCCACTCGATTCGCGGCGCGGTGGGCAGAGACAAGCCGACGATCGTCACCGCGTACGGACTGTCGTTGCGGATTGGCACCGTCAGGTTGTTGTAGTCGCCGGGCGTGACATACGTCGACGGATTCGTTGACGCACGGATCACCGCGTCGTCTCTATCCTGTCGCGTCGGGAGCCCGGCGTTGTACGCCCAACTGCTGGCAGCCCCCACGATCAGCGCCAGCACCCCCAGCACGATCAGGCCTCGGCGGCCGCGATGCGTCGACTCTGTTGCCCCTGCCGGTCCTGCCGGTCCCGTCACTCCCGTTGTTTCGTTGCTCACTGTCTCGCTGCTCATCGCGCGCACACCCGTCCTTGAATCGCGAGCGCCGTGGTGTCGACGGTGAGGATCACGGAGTGCAGCGCCCCGTCCGTGTCGGTCAATGTGACTGCGAGATTTGTGACCTGCTGGGCCGTGCCCTGTCGCCCGGCGACGAGCGCGTGGGTGACCGGGGCGGCTGCGTCGCAGTCCACGGTGATCGTTCCGAC
>NZ_DASYZI010000133.1:0-16750 GCF_035946395.1 Actinocrinis sp. | reverse complement strand
CCCCTGGCACGCGGCGGCGAAGGAACCCAAAGTGGCCAGGCTCGCCGTCCCGCCCAGGAAACGGCGGCGGGACCAGGAGCGCGCATCGCTGTGTGTCACGGACCCTCAGACGCGTGTACGGCGTACTCGATTGCATCGCGCGCGAAAAACCTATAATCCGGTCTCGTCCGAGCTGCCGTGGCCGTAGTGCCCACGGGTGAAGCGCGTGTCCCCGGGACACGTAGTTCAAGGCTCACGAACGCCGACCTCAGGCAGCGACCGGATCCTTGAGCGTGACGGTGACGCTGCTGGAGGAGCTGTCGGAGTGAACGGTGAGCTGGATACGTCGTCAACTGGGGGCGCCACCGCGTTGGAGTGCGATAGGTATGATCAGCCGACGATCGAGAGGCCGCCGGTCGGGGTGTACAAGCACGCTGCGCCCGGGCATGCTCGCCACCCTTCGAGGCGTCGTCGTTGCCCGCAGGATGACAGGTGATCAAGGTTCTGAGAAGCCATGGACCGAGGATCCGGTCTGTGGACTGCGGACTCAGTGCACGGTGATGGTCAGACCCTGGGAAGCCGAGCCGTAGGAGCTGTCCGCGTCGAGCGTGATGGAATAGGTGCCTGCACTGGTCGGGGTGCCGGAGAGGGTTGCCGTTCCGTTGCCGTTGTTGGTGAAGGTGATGCCGGGCGGTAGCGAACCGGTGTAGCCGATCCACGGGGCCGGGTAGCCGGTCGTGGTGATGGTGAAACTGCTCGCCGCGCCGCTGGTGAAGCTCGCCGACGAGGCGTTGGTGAAGGCGGGTGGGCTGCCGACGTAGAGCGTGAACGTCTGCGTCGCGGTGCCCGCCGGGTTGGCCGCGGTGAAGACGAGCGTGGCGGTGCCGGTCGTGGTCGCGGTGCCCGCGAGGGTGCCGGTCCCGTTGCCGTTGTCCACGAAGGTCAGCCCGGTTGGCAGGGTGCCGGAGGTCAGGCTGAGCCTGGCCGACGGGGCACCGGTAGTGGTGATCGCATAGCCGCCCGCCGCGTTCAGCGTGAAGTACGCCGAGGCCGGGTCGGTGAACGCCGGGGCGGTCGAAGCGGTCACCGTGATGGTCAGGTTCAGCGTCGCGGTGCTGCCGGAGGAGTTGGTCGCGGAGATCGACACCGGGTAAGTGCCCGCGGCTGCGGTTGTGATCCCGGAAATGGAACCGGTGCCGTTGCCGTTGTCGGTGAACGCGAGTCCTGCCGGGAGGCCGCCGGATTCGGTCAGCGACGGAGCCGGGAAGCCGGTCGTCGTGAGGGAGTACGTTCCGGTCTGACCGGTGTAGAACGTCGCCGTGCCCGGGCTGGTGATCGTCGGGGCTTGCGTGTTGGTCAGCGTGAACGCCTGTGTCGTCGTCCCGGCGGAGCTGCTCGCGCTGATGGTGATCGGGTACGACCCGCCGGTTCCGGCTGCCGGGGTGCCCGCGAGGGTCGCGGTGCCGTTGCCGTCGTCGGTGAAGGTCAGGCCCGCCGGCAACGCGCCGGATTCGGCGATCGCCGGGGCGGGCTCGCCGGTCGCCGTGATCGTGGCGGAGAAGGCCGTGCCCACGTTCGAGATCGCCGAGTTCTGCGACAGGATCGCCGGGGCCACGTTCTCGGTCAACGTGGTCGTGGCGCCCGCGCCGAGTTCGTCCCACGCGGACGACTGGCCGCTGTACGCGGTGCCGAAGGCGGTGCCGCCGACCGTGGTGCCGGCAGGCACCGTGATCGGCACGCCGACCGCGCCGGTGCCGCCGTTGTTCACCGTGACGTTGCCGCCGGTGATCGAGGCGGTCACGTTTCCGGCGGCCACGGCCGAGGTCCATGCCGCCTGTTGCCGCAGGATCTGCGCCGCGGTGGCAGTGGTCTGCTCTGCCAGCGGGGCGGCCGCCGAATACCAGGTCCTGTACTGGCCCAGTACGTCGTTGAGCAGCGACAACAGCGTGTATCCGTAGTCTGAGGTTACTCCGTTCGCCGTGCGGGTTGCCGGGCCGATCAGGTTCGACTGGTGCGCGTAGAACACCCGCGGATCGTTGTTCAGGATGTGGGTGAACATGTTGCGCGACTCGTTGACCAGGATCGTCGCTTCGGTCGGCACGGCGGCGGTGCACGTGGTCGACGAGGTGTTCACGCAGTGCCCTGTCTCATTCGGGTAGGCGCTGTTCCCGAGGTTCGTGCCGTTCGCCACGTAGAGCGTGCCGTACTCGTTGATCTCGTCCGGCCAGTTGTCGGCGTTGTAGTAGATGTTGCTCGGGTACCGCGGCGAGGAGTACGCCGTGTTCGACCCCGAATTCAGCGTGTACTGCGCCGGCTGCCGGGAACCGTCCGCGGCGAACGTGGTGATGCCGAGCCCGGCGAACGCCGTGGGCATGTTCGGGTTCTCCAGGCCCGAGTGCTCCCCGGTCACCAGCGCGTTCGGCGAGTAGCCCGTCAGGCCGTTGGCCTGCGCGAACGCCACGTCCAGCCCGATCTCCTGCCCGACGCTCGAATCCGGACTCGCGCTCGCCGCCGGCACCCAGTCCGCGCCGTTGGACCCGGCGCACTCGATCCCCGGGTCGGTCGCGGTCGGATACGCCGCCGTCGTCGACGGCGCCGAGCCCGGAGCCGTGACACCGGTGTCGGTGAACGAGTAGGACGAGGTGGCCCCGGCCGGGTCCTGCGCGACCCGGCCCACCAGGCCGAACGTCGTCGAACCCGGATTCTTCCGGTACACGCTGTAGCCCCAGAACCCGGTGCCGCCGTGGAACTGGCCCTCCAGTGTCGTCAGGCCCGGCCCGCCGCCGTTGGTCGCGTCCGCCCACGACAGCGTCGCCGTTCCGTTCGCGCCCACGGCCACGGTCTGCGGCGTCGAGGGCTCTGATTCGCCGTACGCCGTCGTCGCCGTGACTTCGTACGTGTACGTACCCGCGGCCAGCGTGCCCCCGGCGCCGGCCGTGGCCGGACCTACCGGTAGTGGCTGCCACACCAGACATCCGAGGAACAGGTGCGACCAGGTGTGCGTGATCCAGGCGAAGTCCGCTTGGTCCTTCAGCAGTTCGTTGACGAGCGCGCCGTCGTCCGGGTAGCCGGAGCCGATCACGTGCCCGGGATCGGCGTACGTGGTGCCGTTGCTGGCGTAGCTGCCCGAGCAGTTCGCGCTCGACGTGCCCGCCGCGGTCGCGGACGTGCACGCCCCGACCGCGTTGAACGCCAACTCCAGCTTGACCCCCGTGTTCTGCTCCCAGTTGGCCACGTAGTCCACGTCGGCAGCCGACATCTGCGTGTCCGGCGGCTCGTCGGCGGGGTTGCCCGCCACCCCCGCCGGACATGTCACGTCCAGCGGATCCGATGCCGCCGGAGTGCACTGATACCGCGAACTCCACTCGTTGTCCGCGATGAATACGTCATCGATGTCCTGCCCGAAGTAGTTCCGGAACAGGCCGAGATGTGTGTTCTGCGTCACCCAGTCGATCAGCTGCGGCGCCAGGATCAGCCACTGCAACTGGTACTGGTTGTAGTCGAAGAGCAGCGACAGTTCGCTGACGCCCGCCTGCGGATCGCCGCCCATGCCCGGGTGCTGATAGACCGCGGCCAGCACGCCGCCGGCGCCGGCCGAGTTCTCCAGCAGCGCAGTGACCGGAGCTCCCGCGACCAGGCTCGCGGTATAGCCGTACGTGCCGGCGTCGAACGAAACCGTGCCGGCCAGGCCTGGAAAGGCGGCCAGGCCCGCCGGGGTCAGACCGGCGGTGGTCCCGTCCAGCGCGCCGCCGCCGACCGGGGTGAGCCCCATGGCAGTCGACGGGTACATATATCCGTCGATCTGGCGCACGTTGAACGACGACTCGTAAGCGAACAGCGCGGACAGCTGCCCGGCGGCGAAGTCATACGGGGAGCCCGCCAGCACCACGCCGTTATAGTCGCCGGTCGCGCCGGACGAAAGCGTCGGCAGAGCGACGGTCTGACCGCCCAGGCCGCCGGACGCCTGCACCAGTGTGAAGGGCACTCCCTCCGAGGTCAGCACCTCCTGCCAGGCCTGGGTTCCGGGATCGGACGAGCCCTCGCCGACGAGCAGTACCTTCAGATCCAGGGTCTGCGACGTCATCGCCGCGGCAGGCGAGGCAGCCGTCGTCCCGGTCAGCCCCGCCAGCAGCAGGCCGACGGTGAGCGCAGCCGTGCCACGACGCAAAGGTCTCATCAAAGGTACCTCCCCCTCTGAATACGAACCTTGAGTTCTCGTCCGTTCCGGGTCAATGGGCAGACGGGAGCGCGCGGAAGCAAGCGGAGGCTCGGATGTACGCGGGGCCGTTCCGGCACTGCGTCGGCGGAACGTGCCCGCTCGAAGATGGCACGTGCGTCAGCCCCCGTGCCTGTCGCCTGACAGTCGCATAGTTCGGGGGCTGGTTGAGGATCTGCGAGCGCCGGGAGGTGAACGCGCGGCAGACGTCAGTGTTCTGAGCTTCGCGGCGGAAGGCGGCGACGCGTGGCGTCAGCTGGTTGCTGTGGAGCCCTGCTTAGGGTCGGGGCTCGGGTCGACGGTGAAGCGGTAGCCGACGGAGAAGGCGTGACACAGGGGGCGTGACACAGGGGCGTGACACAGGGCGATGCGCAGGCGGGCGTCGAGTTCGCGCACGCCAAAGGGCTTGACCATGTAGTCATCCGCGCTGTGGGCGAGGCGTCCACCTCGTGGTTGTCAGGATGCTGTTTCGGAGGCTGCCGCGCGTGCCCGCTGGTCGATCTCGTAAGCCAGGCTGAGTTCGGACGCGTGCCGGGGGTCGGCGAGATCGCGACCGGTGAGTTCTTCGAAGCGGCGCAGTCGATATCTGACGGTGTTGGGGTGCACGAAGAGCAGTTTGGCCGCCTCCTGTGCGGAACCTCCGCCGTCGAGCCAGGCCCCGAAGGTGAACAGCAGCAGTTCGCGGTCGTCGTCGGGCAGGTCGGCGAGCCCTGCGAGCACCGTGCGCGCGATGCGGGCCATGATGTCCGGTTCGCTGACGGCGGCGCAGGCCAGCGGGTCGATGCCGAAGACGGCGACCTGCCCGCCTTCGCCCGTCACCCCGCGCAGCGCGATCCGCGCCAGGCGCAGCGCCTGGGCGGTGGCACGCAGGTCGTCGTATGGCGGGCTGACGCCGACGCGACCGCCGCCGGCGGCCAGCGCGGCGACCAAGGGGTCGAACTGGTCGTCCGGCCGGGGCAGGCTGACCACGCCGACCTCCACGTCGTGCGTCAACCGCCAGGCCGAGTCGATGCCCAGTTCGCCGAGGCCCGTCTCGATCCGGGGCAGCGCGTGCTGCCCGGCGCCCGGAACATGCGCCGCGATCACGACGTACGGTCCGTGATGCGGCAGGCGCAGCAGGTCCGCGGCATCCCACAGACTCGCGCCGTCGAGAGTGCCCTCCAGCAGCGCCTGAACGAGCGCCGCACGGCGCTGTTCCTCGCTGCGGATCTGGATACGCATCTGGTCCCGGTAGGCGGCCATCGCCATGCGCACCACACGGTCGTACGCGTCGATGAGGTCTGACGCGACGCGGAGCGACGCGGGTCCGTCTGCCCCGAGCCGCGTGGCGGTGTCGGACAGCTCATCCCACATCACCTTCTTGACAGTGTTGAATGCGTCCATGACCGCGGACAGCGCGATCCCCGACTGGGCGCGGAACTGGCCGATGCGCCGGGCTCCGGCCGTACGCGCCTGGCGTTCGCCGTGGGCGAGCGGGCCGAAGATGTCGCGCACCAGCTCCTGACAGAAGTCGAAGACCGACTCGCGCGTGGCCAGCGTCCGGTACTCCGGAACCGTCGCGAAGACGGCGTCGGCCATCGCGGTCGTCAGTTCGTGCTCGTTCTCCAGCATGAGCCGAGCTATCCGTGCGACGTCCCGCGCGGCGAGCGCGTCTGTGTCAGGTCTCTCCACAGGAGGTGATTTTAAAGCGCTAAAGGGGCGCCACTCGCCGAAACCGCGCGGTTTCGAAACCGCGCAGTCACAAAGAACACGCCCGGGGCTCCGGATTTGTCGTGGCTGACAAACCTCGGCGAATGCTGTGATACAGCGTATCAAAACGGCGTAGTCTACGTTCATGTTGGTGTGCAAGCGACCGAAATCTGCGTGCCCGACGATCCGGCGGCGATGGGCGCCGCCATCGCCGCGATGGGCCTGCCTGACATCGACGCGTTGATCGACCAGGCGATCCACCCAGGCGTCCCGCTCGCGGTGTTCCTCGCCGCGCTTGACCGCTACACCGTCCTGACACGTGCCACAAAGACATCGACGACGACAACGACTATGCCCATGGACGGCGCCGAGACACAGCCGCCTGGGCAGCAGCGCCCCAGCGGTCAGGCCGGAACGGCGACGGGCCGGCGGATACGCAACACCATCCCGATCCGCCACACCTCACAGGAGGAGACTGCCGTCCCCGCCCCCACAGTCGCTGATGCCTGACTATCCCGGCCAGGTGTCGGCTTCCGAGCCCCGGACCGTGCCCGGCGGTCCGGGGCACTCGGCGTCCACGCCACCGGTACATCTGATGCCGTACATGTTGGGTGTGCGGACGAGTCGACAAGCGTCTCAGTATGACGCGACAGTCGGAGAATTACCTCGATCGAGTTAGAATATCCATGGGGTGTTTGCCGTTACATATAAGCACGCTACGGTGACGGGATGCGAGAAGTGACACAGAACCCTGTTGTAGTCGGCGTACCGGCCGCCCCGCGAAACCCGGTCCAACCGCAATCGGCCCAACCGCGATCGGCGCAGCGACAGCCGGCAGCGCGACCGTCGACACAGCTGCCGTCGACACAGCTGCCATCGACACTGCGACCAGCCACACCGCAGCCATCCACACCGCAGCCATCCACATCATGGCCGTCGACGCCGCCCGAGTCGCCGCGGCAGGACCGGCATGCGCGGTCCGCGACCGATGCATCTCGGCGCACACTGACCCGGGACGACTGGATCGCCGCGGCTCTCGAAGTGTTGGCCGACGGCGGGCCGCAAGCGCTGGTCGTAGAACGGCTGGCCAACCGGCTGGGCGCCACAAAGGGCTCGTTCTACTGGCACTTCACCAACCGGGCGGCGCTGCTGCGGGCCGCGGTGCTCGCCTGGGAGCGCACTGCTACCGATGCGGTGATCACCGGGCGCCACACGCACTCTGTCCGCGGGACCGCAGTGCACGGGGCCCCAGCGCACGGGACGCAGGGGCAGGCCCCGGCCTTCTCCGGGGACGATTCGTCGCGCCGGGACGCGCGGTTGCTGCTCAATCTGGTCTGGCATGCCGACGACGCGGCCATAGGTCCGGTCGTCACCCGGATCCTGCACAAACGCCTGGCCTTCCACCAAACTCGCGGCGAGCAAGCCGGCCAGCCTTCCGAGCAAGCCCGCGCGCACGCTCTTTACGCTCACGCGCTACAACTCGGCACTCAGTTGCTGCGTCGCGCCACCGGGGACGCGATCCCCGGCCTCGACGGCTCCGAAAGGCTGTTGCCCGATCACCTGCCGCTCGACCCGGCAGGCAGCTGAGAACACTCAGCCGCACCACACCTGTCACGGGCAGCTTTGGGCCGTGCCGTCGCCGGCGTCGGCGGCAGGCGCGGTGGACACGGCCACGCCCCATCGGACGGCTTGGACGTTGGGCGCGAAGTTGTGGGTGTAAGGATGCGTCAGGACCACCTGCCCTGCGGGCAAGACGACCTTGTCAGTAGCCACGACGGTGCGTGCGCCGCTCGAATCCTGGGTGAACCACGAAAGCAACAGGGTCCCGGCCGCGGAGCCGTCGGTGGTGACCGTGACCTCGACCTTGATCCAGTCTTTGGTGTTGCACGTAGGCGTTGGCAGGGCGAAACCGACGAGGTACACGTGCGGTCCGGACGACGGTGACGCCGACGGTGACGGCGTCGGCGCAGCGCTTTGCGTTACGGCAGACGGGGTCTGGCCGGGCGCCGCCGACCCTGCGGACGACGAGGGCGCACGGGATCCCGCAGCCGGAGTCGGTGACTTGCCTGCGGTGGCAGAGGTCGAAGCACGTGGGCTGGCAGATGGCACTGACGACGCGGACGGCACCGCGGGCGCGACCGTGGGGCCGGGCGGATCGGCCGCGGTGGGGGTACCGCCCACACCGGCCTTCGCGGCGGTGCCTCCGGTGGCCGCCAGGGCGAATGCGACCAGCGCGATCAGGGCGAGCGCGAGACCCGCGCCGACCGTGGCCTGGGCGGGGTTCGGGCGTTTGAGCCGTACGCGGGGTATGGACGTGCGTGACGCGGCAACCGCGGCCGGTCGGGCGACTGCGGCCGCCGCGCCACCGGCCAGCAGCAACAAGGGCAGTGTGGCGATCAGCACGGCGAGCTTCCTCCAGCCCTGCTCCTCCCAGTCCTCGCCGTAGGCGCCGCGGGCGATCCGCTCCAACTCCTCGACGAAGCGCTCCGCGTCCGCCGGCCGGTCGTCCGGCGACTTGGCCAGTCCCGCGCGAATTAGTGCACGTACATGCTCGGGAGCGCGCTCGTCGGGTATCGGGCCGTCGGCGTGCTGGGCCATCAGCTCCGCCGAACTCGTCCCCGAGTAGGGCGTCGTGCCGGTGACGCACTGGAAGAACGTGGCTGTGGCGGCGTACACGTCCGCCGGCGGGGCGGCCGGCTGCCCGGCGAACTGCTCCGGCGCCATGTACGCCGGGGTTCCCGCCGCGGTCGCCTGCTCGCCGACCCGGGCGGCCAGCCCGAAGTCGACGAGCTTCGACCTCCCCTGCGGGGTGACCAGAACGTTGGCCGGCTTGTAGTCGCGGTGCACCACGTCCACGTGATGCGCGGCAGTGAGCCCGAGCAGCGAGCCCTTGAGCACCGTGAGAGCGGACTCGGGCGCCAGCGCGCCCTTCTCGCGCAGCAGCACCCGCAGCGAGACCCCGTCGACCAGTTCCATCACGATCGCCGAGCCGTGCTCGGTCTCGACGTACTCGTAGAGCTGCGCTACGTGTTCGGAGCGTGCGACTTCCAGCAGTCGCGCCTCCCGCCGGTAGGCGTCACGGAAATCCGCGTCCTCGTTCAGGCGCGGCGCAAGGTACTTGATCGCCACCTGCTCTCCGGTGGCCTCGCGTAGGGCCAGCATCACCTGGCCGCTCGAACCCGAGCCGAGCTTTCGTTCATTCGCATAGCCGGGTACCACCCAGCCGGGCCCAGGCCCGGCGTTGTCGCCGCCCTGCGTCACGGATCCCCCAACAACTCGTTAATGTCCGTGCGCCACTCTCGGCGCGCATCACGCAACTAGAGCATTCGTCGTGTCGTTTTGATACTCCCCACTTTGTTTCCGGTTGGCGGACCGGAGATGAACGTGGGACATCTTCTGCATGACTTACTGGGTCATCCGCGAGTCATGTCGTCGTGCTGACCGCCAGCCGCGCCCGCCGATCGACCTCATAGGCCAGGCTCAGCTCCGCCACCTGCCGGGGATCCGCCAGGTCCCGGCGGGTGTGTTCTTCCAAGCGGCGCAGCCGGTTTCTGACGGTGTTGGGGTGCACGTGCAGTTCCCTGGCCGCCGTCTCCGCCGAGCCACCGCCGTTGAACCAGGCTCCGAACGTGGACAGCAGTAGTTCACGGTCCGTCGTCGGCAGCCCGGTGAGCCCGGACAGCACGGTGCGCGCGATGCGCTCCATGACGTCCGGTTCGCTGACGGCGGCGCAGGCCAGCGGGTCGATGCCGAAGACGGCGACCTGCCGGCTGTCACTGTCGACCGTGCCGCGCAACGCGATCCGCGCCAGACGCAGCGCCTGAGCGGTGCCGCGCAAGTCGTCGTACGGCGGGCTCACCCCGACCTGGCCGCCACCGGTCGTCAACGCGGCGACCAAGCTGTCGAAGCGGTCGCCGTGCACGGGCAGGCTGGCCACGCCGACCTCCAGGTCGTGCATCAACCGCCAGGCCGAATCGATGCCCAACTCGCCCAGGCCCAGCTCGATCTGGGGCAACGCATGCTGTCCGGCCTCTGGCACGCGCGCCGCGATCACGACGTACAGGCCGTCGTGCGGCAGACGCAGCAAGTCAGCGGCCTCCCACAGGCTGGTGCCGTCGAGCGAACCCTCAAGCAGTGCTTGGACGAGAGCGGCGCGGCGCTGTTCCTCGCTGCGGATCTGTAGACGCATCTGGTCGCGGTAAACGGCCATCGCCGTGCGCACGACGTGATCGTAGGCATCGATGAGGTCTGACGCGACGCGCAGCGACGTGGACCCGTCCGCCCCGATCCGGGCCGCTGTCTCGGACAGCGAGTCCCATATCACCTTTTTGACCGTGTTGAACGCGTCCATGACCGCTGCCAGTGGTATCCCCGCGCGGGCACGCAACTCGCCGATGCGCCGGGCGCCCACCGTCTCGGCCTCGCGTTCACCGCGGGCGAGCGGGGCGAAGATGTCGTGCACCAGTTCCCGGCAGCGTTCGGAAACCGACTCCCGGGTGGCCAGCGCCCGATACTCGGGAACCATCCGGAAGACGGCCTCGACCATCGCCGCCGTCAATTCACGTTCGCGTTCCAGCATGAGCCCGGCGAGCCGGGCGGCCTCCGGCGCGGTTCGCGAGCTGTCGTCGATTCCCTCCACAGACCGAGGATTCTAGAGGGGAAAAGCGGCGAGGCCCGCTGAAACGTACAGATCCATTCCCGGGCACAGCCGCGCTGTCCCGGGGAACAGATCGGCCGCACCGAATCTGTCGCCGCCGACAAACTTCGGCGAATGTAATGAAGCTGCGTATCAGTCCGGCATAGTCTCCACTCTCACTGGATGAACGGCCTCGGACTGGCACGCCGTGGGGGAGAGACAAGCGCGTGCCGAGCGGCTGCCGGCGCCTGACTGACCCCTCAGGCGTCGGCTCCCCGAATCCTGGCGCACGCCTGTGATGTTGGCTCTTCGAACTTGACCGTGGCCTTATGGGCGGCTGTAGGCTCGCCCGCCGCTGCGCGTCGGCCGACCCTGCGCCGCCGGCCACGGACAAGTTCGAAGAGGGGTGATGTTGCGATACCAGAAAAAAGTGGCGCAGGAACCAGTTTTCTTTACCGATCGATTCTGATTGCTGAGCCATCAGGAGAGTCGGCACGATCATCGCCCCGAGATCGACATGTCGTCGAGGACCGGATACTGGTGGTAATGGCCGCCGAAGAAGGAGAATCCTCGAATGGTGGCGGGGAGGATCATAGCCCTGAAATCCCATGAAGGCATCGCACCTTCGGCGTGGCGGGCGATACTCGAAAACCGCTGGATTCGAGACCGGGTCGCCTGGTAGAGACTACGGATATGGAACCTGTGACACTCACGACCGAACGGCTCACCCTGCGTCCGTTCGCGGCCGGTGATGTGGACGCGGTGTACCAGGCGTGCCAGGACCGGGAGATCCAGTTCTTCACGCCGGCGCCGAGCCCGTTCGGCCGTGTGGACGCCGAGAGGTTCGTGGCGAAGAACGCGCAGGACTGGGCCGCTGACAGGAACTACGAACTCGGCGCCTTCCGACGTGATGGCGGGGATCTGGTCGGCTCCTACTGCTTGACCTTTCTGATGGCGGGTGTCTACGAACTCGGATACTGGGCGGCCAGGGAGCAGCGCGGCCACGGATTCTCGTTCGAGGCGGCCAGGGCGCTGTGCGAATGGGGCTGGGCGACGCTCGTGGTGCATCGCCTCGAATGGTGGGCGATGACCGGCAACACCGCGTCCAAAGCGCTTGCCGAGAAGCTGGGCTTTCAGCTGGAAGGCACGCTTCGCCGCCGCGGTGTCGAAAGCGGTGAACCGCGTGATTGGTGGGTCGGCGGACTGCTTCGACCCTGACACCTGATCGTCAGGTGCTGGTCGTCAGGTGATGGCGCGGCGTTATGACTCGTGTCCTGGGTGCAGTCCGGCGAGGGTGACGGCGATGAGCCGGTCGACCGAGCCCTGCGAACCCATGCCGGAAGCGGCGGTGAGTGCGTGGAGGCAGTACGTGGCCAGTTCCGCGGCCGGGACGTCGCCGCGCACCTCGCCGCGTTCGGCGGCTTCGTGTACGAGCACGGTGATGAGTTCGGTCAGGTGGGCTTGAGCGCGGATCACGTGTTCGCCCTGGTGCAGCAGGGCTGCTAGATCGTTGCCGTCGTGGTGGCGGCGCGACAGGGCCGCGTAGGTGCGCAGGACGGTCTCAAGCCGGTCGCCCGGGCTCGCCGCCTCGCCGGCTTCGGCGAGCTGCCGCAGGTGGGCGGCGATCTGGCGTTCGTGCCATGCGGTGATGATCGAGTCGATGTCCGGGAAGTACTTGTACAGCGTGGCCCGTCCGATGCCGCTCACCTTCGCGATCTGGGACATGGTCACGCCGGTCAGGCCGTGCTCGCCGACCAGCGCCGCGGCGGCGTCCAGCACGGCCTCGCGCACGACGCGCCGGTGCGCGTCGATGGTCTCGTCCCACAGCTTCGGCACGAGCTCAGTATACGGAGCGCACGAGACGCTGTGACCTCATCAAAGACGACATGATTTGACAGCGACATGTTGTATCGAAAAACTGTGTATCGAAAATCGGAGACGAGACCAGACCTAGGAGGTGCGATGCGTACGTCGCAAGCGCGCGTAACCACCGACCGCGCGAGCCGTTACCTCGCCCAGCTGTCCGAACACGGCCAGAAGATGAACCATCGTGGCCTGCACCGCTTTCGCGGTCATGGCCACGCGGACGACGGTGGGCCGCCCGAGGTGCGGCACGCCGAGCGATCGTCCGACACCGACGGGGTCATCGACTTCGGCTGGGGCCGCTGCGTTCTGCACGCCACCGACACCGAACTGCTGCTGCGGGCCGAAGCGGACGAAGAACAGCACCTGCGACGGATCGAGGACGGCATCGCCGCGCGAGTGCAGCGCATCGGGCGCCGCGACGGGCTTTCCGTGACCTGGACCCGCGGCGGCGGCATCACTCAGTGATCAGGCCACGCGCAGGGTGATCGCGGCGGTGTGCAGCACGCCGCCGGTCTGGAACTGGATGAAGACGCGCCAGTCGCCGCTCTCGGGCATCAGCGCATGGAAGGTCAGCGTCGGGCCTCCGGCGTCGCTCATTGCCATCGCCGTGGGGCCTTCGGGGTGCAGGTGGGCGAACGCCAGGTCACCGGCGTGGATCGCGGTCAGATGCGCGTAAGCCCCCAGATACGGCTGTAGGTCGCTGACCGGCTGGCCGTTCTCGCTGATCGTGACGGTCAGCGTGTCAGGCATCGCGGCCGTCATCTTCCCGCTCACCGTCAGGGTGTAGCCGTCGGCGGTGATTGTGGACGACGTGGCAGGCAGCGCGGTTGCCGTCGCAGTGCCATGGACTGTCAGGGCCTTGCTGAGCACTTCGGAGACGGTGCCGCCGAGGGCGTTCTTCGCGTCGAACGTCACGTAGGCCCGATAATTGCCCGGGGTGAGGGCGGCCAGGTCCGAGGTCCAGATGCCGTCGGCGGCCATCGTCGGGTGCACGTGCTGGAACTCGGCCAGATCCGAGCGGACCAGATAGAGGTGCATCAGCTTGGTCTGATCCGGCACGAACGAGGTCACCGCCGTGCCCGCCCGATCTGTGATCTTGAAGCGCAACGACGTCGCGGACTCGGCGCCCAGCGTGGTGGCGGTCGGCGTGAAGGTGAAGCCCTCGTCGGAAGCGGACAGTCCGGTGCCGTCGTGCATCGGCTCGGACCCGGTCATGGCCATTGCGGACGTGCCGGATGACGGCGAGTTGGAGTTGGAGCAGGCGGCGACAGCGGAGGTCACTGCGGTCGTCAATACGGTCGTCAATACGGCGATGGCAGCCCACGACCTGCGCGGCGTGGTCGGCGGCATCGGGAGCATGTGATCAAGATACGATCGGGCACCGCCGCTTCCGCGCAGCCGCGAGGGTGAATTCTGCGCCGTCGCGGCGTGTACCGGAGGTGACCGGCTCCAACTGTCCAGGTCCGTGCCGGCGCGGGTTCGCGAACCCGAATCCGGTCGGCACCATCCATATGGTATGCATACAGGGATGCGCTGATGAGTGAGGACACATCCGGCGAACCTGCGACGTCAGTGTTCGTTCATCGCCCCGGGGATGCCTGGGAGGCAGCGGCGGAACTGGCCGTCGCTGCGGTCCTGGTCGTCTCGCTGCATCCGGCCGGCGGCTACCGCTGGTCGCCGATCGTCAGTTCGGACGGCGCGGTCGCCGAGGTGTTCGGTACGGTCGGCGACGACGGAGCCGCGCGTTTCAGGGTTCTGGGAAAGTCCGCCGGATCGGCGGTGTTGTCGGCCACCACCGAGCATCTCGGCGACCGGTTCGGGCCGCCGACGCGTCGCTGGGTTCTGCGACTTCGCGTCCTCGGTGAGGAATGAAGCGTTGCCGCGGCGGGTATCAAACAGAGCTGAAGCAGCCTCGGTAGATATAGTCAAGGATTAGCAAAGAGGTGGGTGCCTACTATTGCTGATCGTTGGTTGCGGAACGATGATCCCTTCGCACACATACCCGCACTTCCCGCTTCGCCAGGTTCTCGCCTGGCCGTGCGAAGGGTGTTTACCTGCATGTCTCGCTTCCACCGGAAGTGGGGCACTGCGGCAGCAGTGATCCTGTCTGTCGCTTTGCTCCCGGGGATCGCAACGGCGATGCCCGCCCAAGCATCCATAGCTGCATCTACAGCTTCCACGTCGGCGTCCAACGCGTCGGCCTCGTCGGCCCACCACCGTCAGTCTCCCGACTCCGGCCCGGCCGTCTACCACGACGTCTCCCCGACCCTGAAGTCGATGGCCGCCGCTGCCGGCCCGGCGCACGGGCCGCGGGTCGCCCCGGATGTCAACACAGTGCTCCCGCATCCGTCACGGCGCGGGAATGACCCGGTCATACAGTCGACTCCGGGTCTGAACTCCCCGAACCTGGCGCTGACCCACAGCTGGGACGCGATCGGGTCCTCGACCGGCTACTCGGTGACCGGCGTGCCGCCGGACCCGAACGCCGCGGTCGGCACCACGCAGGTCGTCGAGGTCGTCAACACCGCCTACGCGGTGTACTCCAAGACCGGGACGTCGGTCATCGCCGCGACCAACACCAGCTCGCTGTGGTCCGGCTTCGGCGGGTTCTGCCAGAGCGCGAACGACGGCGACGCCACGGTCGCCTTCGACCGGCTCGCCAACCGCTGGGTCATCCAGCAGTTCGCGAACGTGACCTCGGCGTCGGGCCCGTACTACGAGTGCGTGGCGGTCTCGACGACCGCGGACGCGACCGGTACCTACAACCGGTACAGCTACCAGTTCACGAACTTCCCGGACTACCCGAAGCTGGCGGTCTGGGCCGACGCCTACTACACGACGTACAACATGTTCACCCCGGCCGGAGCGTTCGTCGACGCCGAGATCTGCGCGATGAACCGCGCGAACATGCTGACCGGCGCCGCGGCGACGCAGCAGTGCTTCACCACCTCCTCGTCGTACGGCGGCATCCTGGCCGGTGACGTCGACGGCACGACCGCCCCGCCGTCCGGCGAGAACGAGACCGTCGTCGGCATCGGCACCACGGCCACCACGCTGGCCAGCTGGAAGTTCCACGTGGACTGGACGACCCCGGCCAACTCGTCCTTCACCGGCCCGACCAACATCACCGTGGCCTCCTATACCACCCCCTGCGGCGGCACCGGCGGCACCTGCATCCCGCAGGGCAACGGCGCCGGCCAGCAGCTGGACACCCTGGGCGACCGGCTCATGTACCGGCTGGCGTACCGCAACTACGGCGACCACGAGGCGCTCGTGGTCAACCACACCGTGGACGCCGGCGGCACGCAGGGCGTGCGCTGGTACGAACTGCGCATGACCTCCGGCTCGACCCCGAGCGTGTACCAGCAGGGCACCTACCAGCCGGACGCCACCGCCCGGTGGATGGGCTCGATCGCGCAGGACAAGGCCGGGAACATCGCCCTGGGCTACTCCGACTCGTCCTCCTCGACCAACCCCTCGATCCGGTTCACCGGCCGGCTGTCCACCGACGCGCTGGGCACGATGACGCAGGCCGAGACCACGATCACCACCGGCGGCGGGTCACAGACCTCGTACTCCCGCTGGGGCGACTACACCTCGATGTCGGTGGACCCGGCGGACGACTGCACGTTCTACTACACCGACGAGTACGAGCCGTCCACCGGCAACTTCAACTGGCAGACCCACATCGCCAGCTTCCAGCTGCCGAACTGCGTCGCGGCGACCCCGGACTTCAGCATCTCGGCCAGCCCGGCGTCCGGCTCGGTGACTCAGGGCTCGTCCGCGACGACGACCGTCGCCACCGCCGCCACCGGCGGTGACACCGAGTCGGTCGCGCTGTCCGCGTCCGGCCTGCCGACCGGCGCCACCGCGACGTTCAGCCCGACCTCGGTCACGGCCGGCGGCAGCTCGACCCTGACCCTGGCCACCGCGTCGACCACCCCGACCGGCACCTACACGATCACGGTCACCGGCACGGGCGCGACGCACACCCACACCACGACGTACGCACTGACCGTCACCGCGCCGGTGGCCAACGACTTCTCGCTGTCGCTGAGCCCGACCTCGGGCACTGTGACTCAGGGCTCGTCGGCCACCTCGACTGCCTCGACCGCAGTGGCCTCCGGCACGGCGCAGACCGTCACGTTCAGCGCGACCGGGGTGCCCACGGGCGGCTCGGTGACGTTCAGCCCGACCTCGGTGACTGCTGGCGCCAGCTCGACGGTGACGATCGCCACGTCGTCCACGACGCCGACCGGGAACTACACGGTCAACGTCGTCGGCACGTACCCGGGTGGCTCGCCGACCCACAGCGCGTCGTTCACCCTGACGGTGAACGCGCCCAGCACCGGCGGGATCGTCAA
>NZ_DASYZI010000132.1:0-18412 GCF_035946395.1 Actinocrinis sp. | reverse complement strand
CGACAAGTTCCCGGACTTCCCGGGCGAGTACCACACGTTCAAGATCAAGGGCCAGCAGCGCGGCGGCATCGGTGCCAAGCCGGCGCAGATCCCGGCGGGGACGCCGAACTTCTGGAACACCTACTTCTCCGTTGCGGACGTCGACGCGGCGGTGACCACGGTCACCCGCATCGGCGGCAAGGTGATGCTGCCGCCGACGGACATGTCGGTCGGCCGGATGGCCGTCGTCGAGGACATGGCCGGCAGTGGGTTCTCGATCATCTCCATGCCCAAGAGCTAGTTAACAGGCCCACGTCACGATCACTCATCACGGTCATCCGATGATCTGATCGCGGATCTGACTTGATCGAGGCTGACTTGATCGTGAGCCTGGCCTGAACGGCGCCGCCCGTCGCCGGTACTGTTTGCCGACATGGCGAGTAGACCGGCGGCGGGCGGCGGCATGTGGGTCGAAGTCGGCCCGGACCGCTTCGCTCGATGGTGCGACGGCTTCGCGCAGCGGCACGACGGGCTCGCTCACGAGCCGAGCCTCGTGACCGACGAAGCGTCCGGCGGCGGCGAGGCGGTCGAACTCGCCGCCGCTGACGGCTCCACGGCGACTTGCCACGTGCCGTTCCCTCCGTTGAGCCCCGCCCCGCGCCTGGATTTTGACCCCGCCACTGACACCGCCACCGGGACCGGCACCGGCCCGGACGCTGGACCGGACGCCAGTCTGATCGACCGTCTGGTCGCGCACGCACTCGCCGACCGCACTGTCGGCGTGCTGTTGGTGCGCCGTGGCGGCTTCGCGGTCGGTATCTTCGAGGGCACCCGCCTGGCGGAGTCGAAAATCGGCGCGCGGCACGTGCAGGGGCGTACCAAGGCGGGCGGCTGGTCGCAGCAACGCTTCGCGCGGCGCCGCGAGGGCCAGGCCCGTGAGGCTTACGCGGCTGCTGCGGATACGGCGGCGCGGCTTCTGCTTCCACGCGCCGCGGACCTGGACGCGCTCGTCGTCGGCGGCGATGCCGGGGCGATCAGCGCGCTGCGGACAGACGTACGCCTCAAGCCACTCTGGCCGAAGGAGACCACGTCGTTCGTCAACGTCGGCGATCCCAAAGCGGCCGATCTGCTGAAGGCGCGGGAGGGCTTCCGTGCTGTGCGCATCAGGCTCGTTGAACAGTCTTGACCGCAGATGCCTCCCAGCCATCCGCCATCCACCCTGCGAGGCTTGTCGGCCTTGAGCTGCTGCGGTTCGGCGGCAGGATCACCCTCGCCGTGGGTGTCCGCCCTGGCTGCGCCCGGATGCCACCGCTCTTCTGCGCCAGATCTTTCGCGCCTCGAATTTTGACGGTGGCGCCTGGCAGGATCTGTCCCGAGTGCACGGCGAAGGATCAGGCAGGGACGGAGACGCACGGACAAATGGGCGAGCGCAGTGTGATCATCGGTGAGGACGGACTCATGCGCTGTCCGTGGGCCGGTGAGACCGCGGATTATGTCGCGTACCACGACGACGAATGGGGGCAGCCGCTGCGCGGCGATGACGCGCTGTTCGAACGGCTGTGCCTGGAGGCCTTCCAGTCCGGGCTGTCGTGGCTGACGATCCTGCGCAAGCGCCCGGCGTTCCGGTCCGCGTTCGCCGACTTCGCGATCGAGCGGGTCGCGGCCTTCGATGAGCACGACGTCGAGCGGCTGCTCGCCGATGCCGGGATCGTGCGCAACCGGCTGAAGATCAACGCGGCCATCGCCAACGCCCGCACCGCCGCCGCGCTCGATGCGGGTCTGTCCGATCTGATCTGGTCCTACGCCCCCGCCGAGCCCAAACCGGCGCCGCGCGACTCCGGCGACATCCCGGCGGTGACCGCCGAGTCGACCGCGCTCGCCAGAGCACTGAAAAAGGCAGGCTTCGTATTCGTCGGCCCGACGACCTGCTACGCGCTGATGCAGGCTTGCGGATTGGTCGACGACCACTTGGTGGACTGCCACGCCAGGCGGGAGAAGTCCGACTGACCGTTAATGCCGGACGCTGACCGCAAGCGAGGTTGTACTCCTAGCTTGTTCCGGCCCGGTGCGCGGCGGTGAGGTGACGGGGACTCAGCTGTTGACCAGGGCGAGGACGAAGCCGTCATAGCCCTTCACGCCGGTGGTCTGGATCGCCGTCGCGTCCAGCCGCGGTTCGGCGGCGATCGCATCGAAGAGCCGGCGCGTGCCCTGGACGGTCGGATCCGTGCTCGCCGCGTCGATGACCGCGCCGTTTCGCACCACGTTGTCGACCACGATGACCGTGCCCGGCCGCGACAGGCGCAGCGCCCAGGCGAGGTACTCCGGGTTGGAGGGCTTGTCCGCGTCGATGAAGACCAGGTCGAAGGGCGCAGGCCGCTCCTCGGCCAGAGCAGCGAGACTGTCCACCCCGCGGCCGACCCGCACCTGTGCCTTCTCGGCAAGCCCGGCCGACTTCAGGTTCGCGCGCGCCACCTCGGCGTGGTGCGGATTGACCTCCAGGCTGACCAGTACGCCGTCCGCCGGCAGTGCGCGGGCCAGCCAGATCGTCGAGTACCCGCCGAGCGTGCCCACCTCAAGGATCCGCCGCGCGCCGTGGATGCGTGCGATCAGGTTGAGCAGCCTGCCCTGGTTCGGCGCCACGGCGATGTCCGGCAGCCCCTCGGCCGCGCTGAGCTGCACGGCCGCGTCGAGCACCGGATCGGCCGGGATCAGCGCCGCGTTGAAGTACTCGTCAACGGCTGTCCACGTCGGCTCGCTCATAGATCGTCACTCCCGTGATCGGCTCCGCTGCGGCCGACGATACCGGAACCGCGCGCACGGACAGCACCAACCCGAGGTACACGAGATCGAGTACGAAGATCGCGATGTACAGGTACGGCAGCAACCCGCCGTGATAACGCGCGGCCAGGTCGCCCTTCACCGCGAGCGAGCCGGAGGCGAACGCGGTACCGGCCAGCTTCGCGGTCGCGATGCCCACAGATTGCCCCCGCCCGGCCTGGCGGGCCATGAACATCGCGATGAACAGCGCGGACATCATCAGGTTCATCATGAACGCCGACAACACCCCGTCACCCGCGTCGAACTGCGTGCCGACCAGATACACCGCCGGATAGGTGAACGCGAGCAGCGCGACCAGGCAGCCGTAGAACACGCGGCGGGGCAGGTACGGGAACTCGCTCGGGCCGAACCGGACGACCGTGTAGCCGATCACACAGTCGAGCAGGAACCACACGACATTGATGACGTGCTGTACGCCATTCGAGGGATGCACGAAGGCGTAGATGAATTCCCAGGATAGGTTGGCGGCGAACGCCACCAGGGGCATGCCGTACGTCCGCTCGCGCAGGCCGACCCGGATGATCAGCAAGTAGGCCAACGTCCAGCACAGTCCCGTCCCGACCGCGAGGGCAGTGGACACCGCCGCGCTCCTTTCGTGCGCATTCCCTTGTACGGCTTGGGAATCTACGCCTGACGGGGGATGCATCGGAACCCTTTGTCCTGGTATGGATATATTAAAGATAGCTCCATTGGATCGCCTGCCACGGTCATGGAACAGCCTTCTGACGAACCACTGATCCGGTCCGGTGATGGCCGGGTTCGAAGTGCCGTGATGGGCCGTGATGGGCTTCGCGATTACCCCGCGCTTTGTCCGTGCACGGCCCTCGGGCCGCCGCTCCCCGTTGCTGCTCGTGGCTTGATAGCTTTGCTGAAGATCGCCGCGAGCCCGAGGCGCCGGTACGGAGGCAGGGGTGCACATGACGGATCGCATCGCAGGACGAGTGGCCGTGACCGGAGGCAGCGGGAAGCTCGGCCGCGCCGTGGTCGCCGAACTGCTCGACCACGGGTACGAGGTCCACGTCCTCGACCGGGTTCCACCGCCGGTGCACCCGCGTGCGCACGCGGCGTTCACCCGCTTGGAGCTGACCGACTTCGGCCAGGTCGTCGAGGCACTCACCGCGATCGACGACCGGCACCACGGCCTCGACGCCGTCGTGCACCTCGCCGCCATTCCCGGACCGGGCGTCGCGACCAACGCGGCCACGTTCGCCGACAACATCCGCTGCTCCTACAACGTCTTCGCCGGGGCACGGCAGGCCGGGATCCGCAACGTGGTGTGGGCGTCCAGCGAGACCGTGCTCGGCCTGCCGTTCGAGACCCCGCCGCCGTACATCCCGGTGGACGAGCAGTATCCGGCCCGGCCCGAGTCCTCCTACTCGCTGGCCAAGCACCTCGACGAGCAGATGGCGGCGCAGTTCGCCCGCTGGGATCCGCAGCTGAAGATCATCGGCCTGCGGTTCTCCAACGTGATGGAGCCGCAGGACTACGCCGCGTTCCCGGCCTTCGACGCCGACCCGTCGCTGCGCAAGTGGAATCTGTGGTCGTACATCGATGCGCGGGACGGCGCACAGGCCGTGCGCCTGGCGCTGGAGTACCCGAACCCGGGCTTCGAGGTCTTCATCATCGCCAACGCCGACACCGTCATGGCCACCCGCACCAGCGAGAGCCTCGCCGCCGATGTCTATCCGGGCGTGCCGGTGCTGCACGAACTCGGCGAGCACGAAACGCTGCTGTCGATCGACAAGGCCGGCCGACTGCTCGGCTACCGGCCTCGGCACAGCTGGCGCGACGAGATCGAGCCGGACGACGGCGAATCTGAGAGCAGCGATCCGGACAGTGTCGCATCGGACAGTGCCAGATCGGGCGGTGCCAGATCGAACGGCACTGCATCGACCGGTGCCGAGCCGCATACAGGAGAGTGACAGAACATGGACATGCAGTACGTCAAGCTGGGCTCGACCGGCCTGGACGTCTCGCGGATCTGCCTGGGCTGTATGAGCTTCGGCGACCGAGCCCGCGGCGGCCACCAGTGGGTGCTGGACGAGGAGACGTCGCGTTCGTTCATCAAGCGCGCGCTCGAAGCCGGTATCAACTTCTTCGACACGGCCAACAGCTACTCCGGCGGCAGCAGCGAGGAGATCACCGGCCGCGCGCTGCGTGACTTCGCCCGGCGCGACGAGGTCGTGCTGGCCACCAAGGTCTACTTCACCGAGCGTAAGGCGCCGAATATCGGCGGTCTGTCCCGGAAGGCGATCTTCACCGAGATCGACAACAGCCTGCGACGGCTGGGCACCGACTACGTCGACCTCTACCAGATCCACCGCTGGGACCACGCGACGCCGATCGAGGAGACTCTCGAAGCACTGCACGACGTGGTGAAGGCGGGAAAGGCCCGGTACATCGGCGCTTCGTCGATGTACGCATGGCAGTTCGCGAAAGCGCTGTACATCGCGCGAGCGCACGGATGGACGCCGTTTGCGACCATGCAAAATCACTACAATCTGCTCTACCGCGAAGAAGAGCGGGAGATGCTGCCGCTGTGCGCGGACCAAGGGGTCGGTGTGATCCCGTGGAGCCCGCTGGCCCGCGGTCGGCTGACCCGCGACTGGGACGAGAGCAGTGAGCGCGGTGCGAGCGACCGGTTCGCGTCCGGGTTGTACCAGGAAGGCGATCGGCGCATCGTCGAGGCGGTGGCCGCGATCGCCGAGCGGCGCGGGCTGCCTCGGGCGCAGATCGCGCTGGCCTGGCTCTCGCGCAACCCGGTGGTCACCGCGCCGATCGTCGGCGCGACCAAGCCGCAGCATCTGGAGGACGCGATCGCGTCGCTGTCGGTGCAGCTCACGTCCGAGGAGGTCGCCGAGCTTGAGGCGCCGTACACCCCGCACGAGGTCGTAGGCATCGGCGTCTGATCGGGAATTGCGGGCGGCCGGACTGCTCCGGCAGCTGTCAGGTGGTGCTGGGCTTCGGTGACGCGGCGGAAGTCGCGGACGTAGACGTAGACGCGGAGGGTGCTGCGGTCGTCGTCGGTGCGGCGGGCGATGGGAGCGTGTGTTGGTAGACCAGCGCCATGATGTTGACCAGTGTGGTGGCGGCGGCGCTGCCGGACACCTTCGACACGGGGATCGTGATGACGAACGTGCGGTTGCCGTCCGCCATCACCAGTTCGGTGTTGCCGCCTGACGCTGAAGCGGTCGCTGACGGCGCGGGTTGCGCCGGGCTGCTGGACGGCGGCTGACCGGCGGGCGTGGCCGTGGCCGACGTGGCCGTACCTGATGCGGCGGGGCTGGCTGCGGGAGAGGGGGCGGTCGCGGGCCCGGCCAGGATCGTGGCCGGGTGGCCGTTTACCAGCACCGGCTGCGCGGTCGCGCCCTTCGCCACGGTGTTGTCGACTTCCGTGGCGGCCCGGCGCACCGCGTTGGCGGCGGTGTTGTACGTGATGATCGAGACGGTGACGCCGGCCGGGCCGGGGTGGCCGAACGGGTCGATCCCGATGATGAAGCCGCAGGTCACCCTGCCAGTGCGGCCGATGTTCGGTAGTGGGGCATAGCTGCCATACGAGGTGTCGCCGACCTGCGGCGAGCCGAAGGCGGCGGTCAGGTCGGTGTCCTCAAGGATCTTCGAGCACGACTTCGGCAGTTGCGCGGGCGTCTCGACCGGCCCGGCCATCGGGTCGTATGTCGCCGCAGCGGTCGGCTTCGCGGCCTTGGACGTGGTCGTCGCGGCCGACGACGGCGATCCGCCGGTCGAACACGCGGCCAACGCGCCGAGTAGCACCGCGGCTCCGGAAAGAACCGCAGTGCGGCGTGCCACCAGCAACCTCATGGCGGACACCGTAGCGGCAGCCGTCCGCGAACGCAGCCCGTCGGCCGACGCAGATCGACCGCCGAGCGGGGGGAGCGCGCCGATTCGAGCCCGGCTTGTGTGGCAGTGTCAGACAGTGCGCGGTCAGACAGTGCGCGCTCTTCGAAGTGACCGTGGCTGACGGCGCAGGGTCGGCCGACGTGCAGCGGCGGACGAGCCTATAGCCGCGACAAGAAGCCCCGGTTGACTTCGAAGAGCCATAATACGTAAGTGGGCGACGACACCTTGGGGAATGTCACGGCAGTGAACGAACTCGATTTCGGGGATCTTGAGGGGAGCGACGCGGCAACCGGTCCAATCGGTCAGGATGAGCCGCGCGCCGCGCGTAAGCTGCCCGATTGGCTCGCCGACGCGGTGTTCTACCAGATCTATCCGCAGAGCTACGCCGACTCGAACGGGGACGGTGTCGGCGATCTGCCCGGTCTCCTGGACCGGCTCGATTACCTCCAGTGGCTCGGCGTGAACACGGTGTGGCTCAACCCGTGCTTCGTCTCCGAGTTCGGCGATGCGGGTTACGACGTCGCCGACTACCTCACGATCGCCCCGCGCTACGGCACGAACGAGGACTTCGAACGCCTCGTCGACGCGGCACGCTCGCGCGGTATACGCATCATGCTCGACCTGGTTGCCGGGCACACCTCGCATCTGCACGAGTGGTTCAAGCGCTCCGCTGACGACGCGACCGACGACCGGTACATCTGGTCGGACTCCGTCCACGCTCCGGTGCGCAACTGGATACCGTCCCCGGGCCGCCGCCCCGGCTACTATCTGGCGAACTTCTATCCGATCCAGCCCGCGCTCAACTACGGCTACGCACGCATGAACCCGGCCGAGCCCTGGCGCCAGCCGGTGGACGCCCCGGGGCCGAGGGCCAACCGGGCGGCGCTGCGCGAGATCATGGCGTACTGGTTCGACCGCGGTGTTTCCGGGTTCCGGGTGGACATGGCCTATTCGCTGGTCAAGGACGACCCGGACCGGTCGGCCACCGCGGCGCTGTGGGGCGAGATGCGCGAGTGGATCGACCGGAGCTACCCGGACCGCGCGCTGCTGGTCGAATGGGGCGACCCCAAGACCTCGGTGCCCGCGGGCATTCACGTGGACTTCTTCCTGCACTTCGTCGGGCGCGCGCTGCGCTCGCTGTGGGACAACTCCCAGGGCAGCCACGCCGCCGCGTGGGGCACCGACCCGTGCTACTTCGCCCCCGAGGGCGAGGGCTCGATGAAGGAGTTCCTCGCCGCCTGGCGGGAGGCCGACACGGTGATCGACGGCTCCGGATACATCGCGCTGCCCACCGCGAACCACGACTTCTCCCGGCTGGCCTGCGGCACCCGCACCCGCGACATGGTCGCCCCGGCGTTCGCGTTCCTGCTGACCTGGCCCACGCTGCCGGTGATCTACTACGGCGACGAGATCGGCATGCGGTTCGTGCCCGGCCTGCCGGACAAGGAGGGCAGCGCGCTCAACGACGAGTCGCGTCAGGGTTCGCGCACGCCGATGCAGTGGGACGGCACGGCGAACGCGGGCTTCTCCGCAGCGCCGTCCAACCTGCTTTATCTGCCGATCGACCCCGACCGGGACAGGCCCACCGTCGCGGCCCAGCGTGACGACCCCGGCTCGCTGCTCAGCCAGGTCAGAAGGTTGATCGCGTTGCGCAAGGCGCATCCGCAGCTCGGCGCGAGCGGCTCGGTCGACGTGCTGAACACCGGCTATCCGTTCGTCTACACGCGCGGCGGCACTCATCTCGTGGTTGCCAACCCCAGGCGTGAGGCGGCGAGTTTCGACGCATCCGGTCTCGCCGCCGACGGCGGCTTGGAACTGCGCGGGGTCGAGGTGCGCGGCGTGACGATCGTGGGGCGCGAGCTGCGGGCAGAGCCGTTCTCGTACGGTGTGTTCGAACTCGGCGGCGCGAGTTGAGCGCAGCGCTTCAGGAGCGTTACCGCGGATAGTCGTCCGGATCGGTGACCCAACCGCAGACCAGTACCAGCCCGGTGTCACGGTGCACTGCGGCGAAGCCGAAGGGTCGGTCGAACGACGCGGTCAGTCGCAGCGCGGTGCCGCTCGGCATCGCTGCGGCCCTGGACATGGACACGGCGGTGACGGCCGCCGCGACGAAACCCTCGGCGGAGAACGACGCCGTAGCGTCCTGCGCCGCTTCCTGCACGTAGAGCGGCACGCCGCTGATGCCCGGGAAATGGCCCACCGAGCCGTCCGACGCAGTGCGCAGACCGAACAGGCCGGCCTGCTTCAGCAGGTCGTGGTGCGCGTCGACGGTGAACGCCACAGTTTGCAGGCTCGCGGTCGGCTCCGGATTGAAGCCGTGGATCTCGGCGACGGTCAGGCCGGGGCCGGGGTGCGGGCGGGCGAGGTCCACCGATTCGATTCGTTCGATCCGCAGGCCGGGCTCGGACAGCGGCCCGCAGGTCGCGGCCGCTGTGGCGAGCACGGCGCCGGGGTGCGCGTCCGGCTCGCCGAGCGCGAGTACGACGTCGATGCCGTTGCGCCCTCGAACGGTCGCGAGAGTGACCGGACCGTCGTCGGACATCGCGACGCGGAACCCGGCCTCGGAGAGAGCCGTCGTGCGAAACAGCCCGGCCAGTGCACGCCGCTCGGCCCACGGACCGCGTCCGGCGGTCGGCGACGTGTCGAATGGCCGCTCCCACTGCGTACGCACCGTCAACGCGCTGGCCAGGAGCAGCAGCGTGCTTGGCTGGACCTGCACCGGCATGTGGTGCAGCAGGCCTTCGGTCTCCTTCTCCACCCACGCGTCGAGAGCAGCCTGCGCGCGCGCCGGATCCGGGTCGAGCACGCCGTGCGCAGCCGACGGAAGCCGCGCCGCCCATTGTGCGTTGATCGGCACGGACAGGGCCGTCCACAGACCGAGCGCGGTGTGTACGGCCGGGCTCTGTTCGAGGATGCGCAGCAGTTCGCGTGCGGCGTCGAGCGCCTCGTCCGCCGGGAGGCCGACCGCCTCGGCCAACTCGCCGCGCGCCGGGTCGTCGGCGGCCTCGGCCAGAGCTGACAGCAGCGGCCAGGCCCCGGCCCCGGACAAGATGGTCCCGCCGCTGTCCCAGGTTCGCGCCCACCGCGCGGTCAGCCCGTTCGCGCCACTGACAGCCGCCTGCACCATGTCGTCGTATGCCACGGCACCACAGTACGTGCGGCCGGTTGCCCCCGCGTGCTGGTGGAGCTCTCTGAGCGACAGGGCGTCAGATGAGTGCCTGTAGGCGCCTAAATATCTGACACCGTGATGCCGAGCGACTGTGCGAGTGCGGGGGCGAGTTCCATCAGCTGGGTGCTGTCGATCATCGTGCCGCGCAGTGCTTCGAACCCCGCGGTGATGCCCAGCTGCGCGCCGCGCAGGTCCACCTGTTCGCACGCCGCCTTTGTGAAGTCCGCGTCGACCAGCCGCGAACCGGGGAACGAGACCCTGGTCAGCGCGGCGCCGCCGAAGTCCGCGTCGCGCAGCAGGCAGTGGTCGAAGACGACTTCGACCAGCCGGGCGCCGCGCAGGTTCAGCGAGTCGAACTTGCAGCGCTCGAACACGACCCGGCGCAGCTGCGCGTCGAAGGCCTGGATGCCCGCCGCCCCGACCGCGACGAACGCGGCGTCCGTCCACTCGGTCTGCGCCAGGTCGGTCGAGATCAGCCGGGACTCGTGGAACCACACGTCGCTGAACCGCGAGCGGCGCAGCCGGCCGCCCTCGAAGCTGACCGACTCGAACGCGCAGTCCATGAACCGTGCGCCGCCCAGGGATGGCTCGTCGAAGACCGTGCCGTCGAAGTGCACGGCGTCGAAGTCGTCCTCGCCGTCGCCGAACTCTCCCTCGAACGGCCGAAGCGTGTCGGCGTAGGGCAGGTCGGCGAGCTGCTGCGGTGCGGTCACGAGTGCTCCGTAAGGGAAAGTCGGGAGTCGATGCGGTCGACGAGGCGGGCGAGCGCGGCCGCCACGTTGCCCAGGCGCGGCGTCGGCGGGCCGGCCGGTTCGGTCAGGTAGGTGTCCCGGCGGATCTCGATCATCACAGCCACGACCGACGCGTTCGTGCCGTAGTGCCGCAGCGGGACGTAGCACCCGGCGAACGGCGTGTTGAGCGCCACGTCGCCGCAGGGCTCGAACGCCGTGCGTGCGGCGTCCAGCAGCCAGTCGGGGGTGTGGAACACGTCGGTGCCTATGCACACCGACGGACGTGTGCCGTCCGTGTGCAGCTCATACGGCAACGGTTTGCTGGGATATGAGTGCACGTCGAGGATGACCGCGCGTCCGGTGGTGGTGAGCCGGTCGTCGACGAGTTCCGCGATCGCGTCGGCGTAGGGCGTGAAGTATTCGTCGAGCAGGGCCTGCTCTTGCTCCGGGTCGGGGTGCCGTAGCGGCGTGCCCTGCGAAGTCCTCGTGTAGACCGCGCCCATGCCCACCGCGCGCATCTCCTCACGCTCATCCGGGAAGCGTTCCGGATCGACCACGAGCCGCGACGCGCGGTTCTCGAAGATCCACGGCCCCGATGTCGTCGCCTGCGCCGCACGCCGTGCGATCAGACCGGTATCCGTGTCGGTCATCCGGTCGAGTTCGGCCACCAACTCGGCGTTGTCGAGCACGATCCCCGCGCGCACCGCGTCAGGCACGTGGCGCGCGCCGTGCGGCACGTGCAGCACGACGGGACTGCGTGGCGAACCGGGGACCGTAAGGTGTGCGGGCATTTCCGGCCACGGTAGCCGACCGCACCGACAACCAACGCGGCACACGGCGTGTCAAACCGCGTGACGAACAGTCACCGCAGCTCGCGGCGGATCACCAGACGCAAGCCCGACCACGTGTCGTCGATCGCGCAGACTTTGTTGTCCACCAGGCCCGTCGGCAGCGCCACCTCGCGCACGGTCTCCTCGGTCACCTCGGTCGGCACCTTCGAGGCCTTCTTGGGCCAGGCGACCCAGAACCCGCCCGCCGGGGCCAGCACCGGCCGCACCTCGGCGACCCACCGCACCAGTGTGTCGCGCCGGGTCGTGAAGCCGACCACGACGTCGAACGGGCCGCCGCCGTCGAGCGAGGTCGTGGTCGTCGTTGCGTCCGGCAGCGGTTCGAGCAGGTCGGGGAAGCCGGACGGCGCGTTGAGCAGGGCGATGCCGTGCCCGGACTTGATCCCGAGTTTGCGCGCCAGTGGCGTCACGGAATAGCCGGCCATGCCGACCAGGATCGCTGGTCGCCGAGCTTTCCGCCACTGTGGGCCGCTCTGGTCCGCTGCGGGACTACTGCGGGACTACTGCGATCCTGTTACAGCGTCGCAATTTGTTTCAAGTTTGATGCTAAGGCGCGGGGCGGGTGAATTGACGCCGGAATACCGGCCTCGGTACCGTGAACGACGTGAATAGCGGTATTCAGATCCTTCGCGCGTGCGTCTATCGGGACCTCGTCCGGTACGCCAGCGCTATCTGTACCGCCTGACGTCGGCGCCACCTGGCACGTCGACCGCGCGGCCACGCGCTACGCACACACGGCACTTGATAGCCGCGCCAACCGCTACAGCACGTTCTGAATGAGCGTGCGCCTTTCTTCTGCATCCCGCCGCACGACCGTATGGTCTCCGGCCGCGCGGCGATATTGCATTGCCTTTTTCTTGACTGCGTCTCGAATCGGTTCGGGGAACTCGAGTACGGAAAGCAAGGTGCGCGCACATGGATGCGAACCCGCCGGACACCGCGCCACTCAGCCTCGCCGCGGCGTCCGCAGCAACTGTCTCCACTGGCGGTCCCACACCCGCTGGGGCGGCGAAGGCCGGCCCCGGGTTGGCGCTGCTGCTGGCCGGCGCCAAGCGCCTGGCCGCCGAGCCGGGACTCGTCGACCGGCTCGCGACCGAGCCCGACCAGCGCACATGGCTGCCGCTGGATGCCGGTCCGGACATGCAGGCCTGGCTGATCGCCTGGCCGCCGGGCACCGGGACCGGATGGCACGATCACGGCGGCGCGTCCGGAGCGATGGTCGCCGTCGCCGGTGAACTGACGGAGCGTTCGGTGCACGTGCCCCCGGGCCACACGTTCGGCGAACCGCTGCACCTGCCCGGCGGCGAGGGGAGCGTCAGGACGTTGCGTGCAGGGGCAGGCCGGGCGTTCGACGAGCGGCATGTGCACGAGGTGACGAACGAAGGCCGGGTGGCTGCGTACTCGGTGCACGTCTACGCCCCCGACCTGCCGCTCATGCGCCACTACGCGGCGAGCGGCGAGAGCCTCGTCTTCGTCGGCTGGGAGGCGGTGCAGGACTGGTGACCGGCGAACGCGTCCGCGGCCGGGTGGCCGAGACGCGTTAGTAGTCATGGGGCTCTTCGAATGTGACCGTGGCCGTCCCTGCGCCGTCGGCCACGGTCACGTTCGAAGAGGGGTCATGGGGCGGAAACGGAAGCGCGGCGGTTCCGAGGGGGGGTCGGAACCGCCGCGTCGGCCGTCGCCGGCCTCCGGGAATGACCGGCGCGGGCGGTACAGCCCCCGTTCGGCGTGGTTGGCGAACACGCCCTGACCCGCTGCCGTGTCATCCAAGCCCTCCGAAACAGACTCCGAAGAGCGTTCACCCGGCCGGCGACCAGGACGCGGATGGTCTCGGCGCGCCCCCGGCACGCGTCTGGAACATCGTCGCCGTCGATCACCGGACCTCTTTACTCTCGCCCCACGGCCCCGTCCCGGTATAGGAAAAAATCGAAGATCGCGATCTGGTGCGCAACGCACGTGGACGCCATACGGGGGTGCGTATTGAGGTCTGACGTTCACCGAACGTATACGCCTTTTGATTGAATAGTGCTACCGGACAACGGTACGTTCGGCTGCGTGATCGGGACTAGCGGACGTGTGATGCGCGACGCGCTGAGCAGTCGCCGCGTCCAGGTGCGTTCCGGTTCCACCGCGCAGGGAACCTGGGAGGTGGCCGTCGGCCGTCCGGCGCCCCATCTACAGAACGCGGTCGCCCGCTACCGGGGCTTCCGGATCACGACGGCGGGGCCGCGCTCCCGGGTCGAGATCCCGGTCGGGTTGCCTTGCGTGATCTTCGGGTTCGGCCCGCCGGTGACCCTTGAGGACGCGACCGGCGCGGGAAGCGGTCCGCAGCCGTTCACCGCTTTCGTGATCGGGCTGCGCACCCGTTGCCTGCGGCTTTCGCACACCGGCGTCGTGGGCGGCGTCGAGGTGATGTTCACCCCTGCCGGGGCCTACGAACTGCTCGGCTGCGCCATGCACGAGATCACCAACGCGGTCTTCCCTGCCGCCGCGGTGCTCGGCCGCGGGACCGGCGCCCTTGAGCAGCACCTGGAGGAGGCTCCGGGCTGGGCCGAGTGCTTCCACCTGCTCGACGCGTTCTTCGCGGACCGCGCCGATCGCGGGCAGGAGGGCTCGCTGCTGGTGCGGCAGGCCTGGTCGTGGCTGGAGGTGGCGCGCCCGCGCGCCGCCGGCGGGAAGCTGGCCGCCGAGCTGGGCTGGAGCCAGCGGCGCCTGGAACTGGCCTTCCACGAGCAGGTCGGGCTGACCCCGGGCGCCGTCGTGCGGATGGCGCGATTCCGCCGCGCGGTCGGGCTGCTGGTGCGCGGGGGACTCTCCCTCGCCGAACTGGCGGACCGGTGCGGCTACTACGACCAGTCGCACTTCAACCGCGAGTTCAGGGCGGTCACCGGCACCACGCCGCAGCGGTACCTCGCCGCCATCGGCGGTCCGGTCGACATCGGGCTGCCCGAGCGGATGGAGGTCCGCGAAGATCGCGAGGACCGCCAGGGGCGCCGCCGGTCGCCCCAGGGAGCAGCCGCCTGACGACCGTCGGCGACAGCGGACGATCCGTCAGGCGGCGGTCGTCAGCCGGCTGAGTCGTCGGGCAGTGGCTGACGCGGGGATGCGTACAGTGACTCAGCAGCCGGTGATTCGGCGCTGAATCGAGCGGTACTGAATCGATCGGTCAGCCGGTGCTGAGAATGCGCCGGAAGCGGCGTGCCTCGGTCGCGACACGTGTCGGCTTGGCCAGCGCGGCGAGATCGGCCAACTCCGGGATGTCCTCGTGCAGGTCCGCCGTTCTCGCGCACTCCGCGCCCAGGACCAGCAGGTCGGGCAGGCCCCTGACCGTCGGCCGCGGCGCCAGCGCCAGCAGCGCGCCCGCGATGGTGGCGAAGACCTCCCGCCGTGCCCCCGCCTGCGCCGCCGCGTCGAGCGCCGAGAGCAGGCGGTTCGGCTTGACCATCCGTTCCACCCACAGCTCGCCGCACAGGGCACCGAGCGCACGCGGATCCAGCAGCCCGCGCGCGGCAAGCGTGACCATCGCCTCCACGGCGCCGGCCCGGTTCTCTGCGCGACCCGCGGCCAGGCCGTACGCCAGCGCGAGGTGGGTGACCGCGCCCGGCCAGCCCGCCGTCGTGGCGAGCAGCGGCAGCAGGGCATTGCGATCGCGGGCGTCGTTCGCCTGTTGATACAGCACCGGGATCGCGTGCGCGGCGACGATTTCCGGGTGATACGGCAGCAGCGGCGGCCACAGTGCCGTTCGTGCCGTCTGTGCGCTGGATCCATCGCCGGCGAACAGTTCCGCGTCGTCGGGATCGGGCAGCCGCGACAGTGCCGTGATCGGCGACGGCGGTCGGTCCGGCGCGGCGATCAGCTCGTGGAAGGGAGAGAAGCGCGGCGCGATGCGCATCGTCTCCGAGCGCCGGATGACGAAGCGTTCGAAGACCGGCAACGCTCCCTCGCCCCAGGCGAACAGCGCGGCGAGTTCCTTTCCGGCGGGCGTCGCGAGCAGCGGGGAGGCGGCCAGGATCTCCTGCGCCTCCTCGACCGGCACACGCAGCAGCGCCAGTTCCAGGTCGCAGGGCAGCGGCACCGCGCGCGAGCGCTCGTAGCGCTCCAGGCGATAGCGCAGCACTTCGGGATCGATCGCGCCGTTGCCTTGCGTCGGAGTGGACAGCAGGCACGGGATCCGGACCCGTCCCAGGTTTCCGACGAGTTCGTACACGCGGTAGAGCACTGCCCGATCCGGTGCGGACACACGCTGCTCACCGCTGCCGTACAGTTCGTTCATCACGGCGACGAGGCGCTGATCCTGGCCCAGCAGCGCATGGAGCAGGCAGCGCATCGCGCCACCGACCGCCCACTGATCCCGGGATTCGAAGTCCTTCGGCGGGTAGCGTACCGCCAGTGGTTCGAGCGCCTCGGCCAGAGTCTCGGCATCGCGCTCGTATTCGGCCACCGCCGTGTCGAGGATGTTCTCGACCGTGTGCGGATCGGCGCCGGCATCCGGGTCGGCCAGAACAGCCTCGAAGAGTTCTACCAGCTCGGCAACCGAACTCAGTGGCTTCGGCGGTTCAGGGGGATGATAAGCGGGCAGCGGTGTGGCGGGGATCGCGGCCGTGGCGAGCAGGCCGTCCACGCCGCCGCCGAATACGCGTAGCGCCTCGTCACGCAGCACCGCGTCCAGTTCGCGCGCTGCCTCGTGCAGTTCGGCGATCTGCGTGGCCGTCAGATGCCTCAAATGCCGCATCACGACGCGCAGTGCCCGTTCCTGTACGGTCACCGCCGGATGTGGGAACGCCGCGCTGACCGCGCGCAGCAGCGCGGGCGCGGCGCCGCGGTTCCGGCGCATGTCCGCGTCCACCCATGACAGCTGCGTGGCCACCAGACTCTTCTCGGGCCGCGCGAGGACGGCTTTGGACACCTCGGCGAGCGTGACAGTACCCAGACGCCCGGCGGCGTCCAGCTCCTTGAGGCCAGCCTGAGCCAGCCGGGCGGACGGCGCCGCGCCGCGCGCCGCCAGCGCGACGTACGTCGCGAGCCGTGCGGCGATCTCGTCCACACTAGGCGCGAGCCGCAGCGTCAGCAGCACGAAGCCGCGCAGGTTGCCCGGCCGGTCGCCGCGCAGCAGTTTCGCCAGGCACAGGTCGAGCAGTTCCTGCCGTTCGAGCGTCCCCTCGGCGGCCAGCATCGCGAGCGCGCTCGCCCACTCGTTCTCGGCACGCAGACGCCGTGCCGCCCTCGTGTCGCCGCCCTCGTCTCCGGAGGCGGTGTCATCGGACACGGTGTTAATGGCGTTATCAGACACCGCATCCTCCGGCGCAGTGTCTTCGAACGCTGGGCCGTCGGCTGCGATATCGGCGGTGAAGTCGGCGGTGAAATCGGCCGCGACGTTGACGTTGTCCAACTCGGTGCCGATGTCGGCGACCTCGAACAGCCGTGGAACGAGTTCGGCCAGCCGCGGCTGCGCACGCAGCCACTCCACCAGCGTCGCGTAGTGCGGTGCGGGCGGACGCCAACCCTGTTCGGCGAACCACTCGCGTACGTCGAGCCGCCCGCGCGTGTGATCGCGCCAGACGGCCGATCCGTGCCGTACCCAGCCGATCACATAGCCGTCGCCGGCTGACGGAGCGGCCCCGGACCACGCGGCCAGCCCGTCCACCAGCTGCCAGCGCCGCGGATCGCCGCCGACCGGCAGCCAGCGGGCCAGCCGCCCGGCCAGATCCCGTTGCCAGGCGCCGTCCCGGTGGTCGAGCAGCAGCGTCAGCAGGATCCTGCGCAGCTCCGGTTCGCGGCTACTTCCGTCAGGCCCCTGCCAGGCCGCGTCGCGCAGCACCGGACTGGTCAGCCAGTCCAGGGCCTCCGCCGGATCGCCCGAGCACAGCACTCCCGCGAGGTACAGCGGCGCGAGCTGGCCGTACGCCTCGTCGTGCGCGGCCCGGTCGCCCGACCGCAGCGCGGCGCGCAGCTCGGTGCGCAGGGCCTTGAGTTGCGGGCGCAGGTGCGCGAGCTCGTCGGCGGGCGCGTAGGCCAGCCGACGCAGCACATGCTCAGGGATCCGCCGTGCGATCAACGCACGCAGTTCGGACCACTCGACGCGGGCGTCGCTCTCCTCGACCGCCCACGCGCCAGAACCCCACGCCATGGCACGACTTTAGCGGTCAACGGGGGTGCAATGTACGTTTACGTGCATCATCTACGTGCGGTACCGCACGGTGACCGTTCTCGGGGGCCTGACTCGCGCTATATCGCGGTACAGTTCCCTCATGACTGCCGCCGAACTGACCCCGGAAGAGATCGCCGCCGCGCTGGCCGCCCGGCGCGAACTCGGCCCGGAGTACGAGGACGCGATCGCCGCGTCCCTGGCCGACCGTTTCGAGCGCGAGATCGCGGCCCGCGTGGCGGCCACGCGCAATCCGCCGAAGCCGGAGCGTCGCCACCACGACGCGCATTCGTCGGACCGCGCCTCGACCTGGCTCGCCATCAGCTCGCTGGTCGCGGGCATTCCGGTCACCGGGATCGTGGCGGGCACGAGCCACGGGAACGTGTTCGCGATCGGCGTCGCATGGGTCGGAATCGCGCTGGTCAACACGGCGCACGCGCTCGGCCGCAAGAACCGCTGACCCCGCGGAACCGCTGGCTCCGCGTCGATTGGCCCGTAGCGGATCGCCCTGTGTCGACATGACCTCGTGTCGATGTGACTTCGTGTTGATATGACCTCGGGTCGATCGACGGGGCCAGAGAAGGCGCAACTGCTCGTGCGCGGCGCGGGAAGTTCGGGGGTTTTTCGGTCCAGGTTTCGCAGCTTCGGGCACGACGGCCTCGGGTGTCCGGTTCGCTGTCGGCCGATGCCGAACTCGTGCGCGTGCTGCGCCACCTGGTCAGTGATCTGCTGCTGGTATCGCTTCAACGCATAGGATCCGCTGCGGTACAGCGCCTGATGTGCCCCGGGTTTGATCGCGTCGGGATGCTGGACAGTTGTTTGTCCAGTAGTTATGGAGTCC